>JBDLIP010000040.1 GCA_039714795.1 Pseudomonadota bacterium
GAATTTCCAGCAAGTAAATAAACCATCGTTTTAAATAATTTATTCTTATACCCTTTTGCTTTTCTTTTTGTTACTTGTTTGTTGCAAATTCGTGGGGGCGGCAATGAGCCCCCACGAATTTGCGACAAAAATGGGGCTCAGTATAGTTCCTCTCCTGACTTCCCATCTTTATAAGCAAAAGTACTCTCTTGTACAAATATTATCCTAATATCTAAACATTGCTTCTTTGTATCTTTTTGAATATCAGAAGTATACCCAAGAGATGTCATCCGCGATACTCTGGAAAATAAGGCACTTGAGTCGATTATGGTTTTAACTACTGCTGCTTTTTACTTCACTGAGGGAGTTAGTATCGAACTTTTTGATCAGAAAAAAATTCAGCTTACCCACTCAAAACGCAAAAGAGCCAATTTTTTTTACTCATTCACAAATATTTATGCTTGCGTTTGCCAAAAAAGAGGATTACTCTTTATGAGTAAGCGTGGCAGGACGGTGCCAACAACACCGCCCATGACCACTAACCAACCCGATCTAATAAAGAGATCAGATATGGCTAACGCCAATGTACAGTATGCCAACTTCCGATGCCAGCATTTCCTGGGGCAGTTTGTTAATGTTTGCCTGTTTTTGCTTGGTTCGCCGCGGAAATGTTGTGGAAGCGGTATATTTTGGCGAGTGGTCTGGGAACCTGTCGCGTTTGCCTCTATAGGAGGGGTCAGTTCTCACTAGTGGGAGCTGGCCCTGATGGGGTGCAAATCAAAGGCTGCCAATATGATCACCCGTGGGTAATGGAGCTTCAAGTTATTAACTTTTGCATTCCAACTCGACTAAAGCTGAGTCGGATAAAATCCGATGAACATGCATGACGGCCGAGGAGAATTTACAAAAGCGCATTTATGCCCAGGAACCAGTATAGTTCAGGATATCTATGCAGCGTTTCAACGCGGTGCTGCCTTGCTGATTTCTGATTTCTGATTTCTGATTTCTGATTTCTGCCTCATATGTGCAAACGTATCCAATAAAAACTCGCGCAACACTTCAACGCGCTTGAGGGACTCTACTCGCTTTAGATAACTCAGGTACATCTCAATCTTGGGGCCTTTGACATCTGGGAGAACTTCTACCAAATTTGATTGTTTTGGATCAACCAGCTCGCGAGGCAAGCTGGTAATGCCAAAGTGATTTTCAGCCAAAAAAGGTCGGGCTGAACTGAGGTTGACGGCGATGTAGGGTTTGCGTATTTCTCCCGAGGGCATGCCTGTTGTTAGATGCCAATTGAGATGTATCATCGGGTGTCCTTTGGGATGTCCTAATGAAATGAGTTTGTGTTGATCAAGCTCAGAGACAGATGTGGGTGTGCCATTTTTTTCCAAATAGGTTTGGCTGGCAAACATCTTGAAGTGAAAGTTTGCAATCAGATATTGCTTGATTCCTGGGCGGTTGGATTTCGAGGCATGGATCATAGCATCCATGGAAGAAATTTCAGCCTCTGTCGGGTCATCATCTGCCATCAGTGATAAAGAGATGCCAGGGTACTGGCTTAAAAACTTTGACAAAACAGGAAAAAGGCAAAGCTCACTAAACCCCATAGGCGCTATAAGCTTAAGCACCCCTACGGGTGACGTTTTTTCAGATTGGATCTGTATGCAGGCATTTTCGATGGCCTCGACCATAACTTTGACTTGCTCCAAGAGAATCTCGCCTTGGGGTGTTAGGGTTATAGATCGTGGGTGTCGTTCAAAAAGCCTTGTCTTGAGGCGATATTCAAGGTCGATAATCTGGCGGCTGATAGACGATTGGGCTATATTCAATTGGTGTCCAGCCGCTGTGAAACTTTTTGCAGTCGCAACATGATAAAAAATACGTAGGCGTCCCCAGTGGGTCATTGACATCGGATTTTCCCTTAGAGCGTCTTCTTGTTCCAGACTTCAACCTAGCGGTTCAAAAAATCATTGTCAATTGGCTGTGATTAAAAGTAACCTGAGTTTTGGATAAGAGATAATTGCACTTTCTGCCCACGGTCCGTATTAATCACCGATCACTCATCGGGTATAGGCATGCAATATTTTAACCCCTTGTCATTCATGACCTTATTTGAAACACTGGGATTGAAATGTCTAAGCGCTCCACCACTGCTGAAGTCCTTATTTTAAGGCCCATCAATCAACGATATAGTTACTCTGTACCGAGGGGAATGATCGTTCAGCCTGGAGATATTGTCAGTGTGCCGCTGCGTGGACAGTTGGTCACTGGTGTAGTGTGGGAATTGGGGGCAAAAAAATCTAACTCTAAATTCAAATTAAAACCTATTGAGAGAAAAGTTGAGCTACCAGCACTGCCAAAAATTTCACGCGATTTTGTGCAATGGGTGGCAGCGTATACGCTTGCACCGATGGGATCGGTGTTGAAAATGGTACTTAGCGTGCCGAAGGCTCTAGAACCTGTCAAACCTGAATTGGGTTATGTCTTATCCAAAACGACCTGGCCCGAAAAATTGACCGAACCACGCAAGAAAGTACGCGATGTTTTGCAAATGCAAAGCAAACCACTGAGCATTCAGCATATTGCCAAGCAAGCAGGTGTCACCAATTCAGTCATGCGGCGCTTGAAAGAGCTGGGGCTGCTTGAAGAACGGGTAATCACACCAGAGCCAGCATCGTGGTCATTTGCGCCGGTGTCATTGTCTTTAGATCAAAGCCAGGCAGCAAAGCACATTGTTGAAGCTATGGATGCAGGCGGTCATGCGCCTTTTTTGCTGGATGGTGTGACTGGATCTGGCAAAACCGAAGTGTATTTTGAAGCGATTGCCCATGCACTACAGCAGGGCAAACAAGCACTGGTGTTGCTGCCAGAAATTGCCTTAAGTACGCAATGGTTGGATCGGTTTGCAAAGCGATTCGGAATCCAGCCATTGGTTTGGCATTCTGACGTTAGCATAGCCAAAAAACGCAGAACTTGGCGCGGATTGCTGGAAGGTGAGCCTCAGGTTGTGGTGGGAGCGCGTTCAGCCTTGTTTCTTCCCTTTACCAACCTAGGAGTCATCGTGGTTGATGAAGAACATGATGCTGGCTACAAGCAAGAGGAGGGAGTGATCTATCACGCCCGGGATATGGCGGTGGTGCGGGCGCATTTGGGAGGCATTCCCATTGTGCTGGCCTCAGCCACGCCAGCCCTTGAAACCATCCATAACTGTGACTTGCATCGATATAGGCGACTGCATCTAACTCAGCGGCATGGCACAGCAAACTTGCCGGATGTTGAACTGATTGAAATGCGCGAGTCGGATCATGAAGGAACACCGGCGGCGTTTAGAACGTGGCTTTCCTCAAAACTCTGTGCAGCTCTGGCAGACACGGTTGGAGCAGGGGAGCAAGCCATGTTGTTCCTCAACCGCAGAGGTTATGCGCCTTTGACTCTGTGCAAAGCCTGTGGTCACCGTCTTTCATGTTCGCAGTGTACCGCTTGGCTGGTTGAGCATAAAAGTCGACTTGGGGCTTTAATGTGCCATCAGTGTGGTTTTGCCCAAAGTTATCCGGATATTTGTGATGCTTGCGGTCAGGGGAAAAGCTTTATCCCCTGTGGTCCTGGAGTAGAACGTATTCTAGAAGAAGTGAATCGGTTGTTTCCCTTATACCGTATCGCGGTGATGGCGAGTGATACTATGACCAGTCCGCAGGCGATGCAAGATCTGGTGCAGCAAGTGTTGGCAGGGAGCATTGACGTTTTGGTTGGAACACAAATGATGGCCAAAGGACACCACTTTCCCAAGCTAACACTGGTCGGCGTGGTGGATTCGGACCTCGGCTTTGCCGGAGGTGATCTGCGAGCCGCAGAAAAAACCTTTCAGCTTATGCATCAAGTCTCTGGCCGCGCCGGCCGCGCTGACCGTCCAGGTCGCGTCCTGTTGCAGACCTATATGCCAGATCATCCAGTCATGCAGGCCCTTGAGCAAAACAACCGTGAAGCTTTCTTAGAGTACGAGCTAGAAGACCGAGAGCGCACAGGCTTTCCGCCGTTTGGGCGCCTTGCTGCTTTGATTGTTTCAGGACCCGATGAAACTCTGGTAGAGCAAACGGCACGGCAACTGGCGTATGTGGCTCCACGTGATTCAACAGTTGAGGTACTAGGACCAGCGCCTGCTGCATTGGCTATGGTCCGCGGGCGCTATCGTTGGCGTTTGCTGCTCAAGTCGGATAAAGAAACCAAACTGCAACCCATCTTGCGCCATTGGCTGCACCAGGTACAACCTGCATCATATAATGTGAAGATACAAGTGGATGTGGATCCATTTAGTTTTTTGTAGAGCTGCGATAAATCTGCTCATTTATCAATTGGTTCTTATACCCGCGAGAAATGAAAACCTCTAGTTTAATGATAGTGGCCAGCTTGCAGTTTACAGTTTACAGTTTACAAGTGTAAATGAGCACTTCGAGCATATCAGGAAACAGAGGTTTTCATTTCTCTTCAGTATAGTTACAATTTTCAGGAATTAAGATTCAGTATAGCACACTATTTGCAATGTCTTGCAAGTAATTCCTTTCTCCTTGCAAGTCATCAAAAGCATAAGAATTAAGAAGCTGCCTGCCAAGCATAAACTTTTTATCAACGTCGGTAAGGTCAGCTTGCTGGCAAACAAGTTGCCAGTTTTCAGCAATGGCATTAAGTTGTTGTGCAACTATGGCCAGCGCATCTTTTTCTGAGAGAAAATAGATGTAAGCTGCATCAAGACAACTGGAAATCTTACTCATACGGTTATTCCCTTCAATGAGCATAGCCTGAGACGCTTCATTGCCCGTTCGGTTTTGCGGACAAATATCGTAGGCTGGTGTCAATTGCAGCATTTTTCCATCCCAAAAAGCTGCATGATTGCGCGCATGATCATCAGTATTGCCTGCTAGAATATTAAACGTGATGCGCCCAAAAAGCTCTTTGAGGGTGGCAGAGGCATCTGTAAATCTGGAGCGGATAATTTCCGACAAGTTTTCATAACTGGCATAACGCGCCATCATTTCATCTAACTCTAATAACGTTAGCACAGAAACCATACACTTGCGTTGCCACCCCTTTTGTGACAGCACACGATCAAAGCGCTCAATAAGAAGGACATCTTTATTTGATGATCGTGTAAGTGAAACTGGTGCTACATTAAGTCCTGCAAGATGAGCCAACCTCATGGCAACAAATTCGGCCTTTACAACGCTATACAAATCCGCCTGCAAAGAAAATTTAGCAATATACTTAGTGTTATCCTCTTCAATCAAAGCCTTAGGGCGCGCTCCACCGATGGAAGTACCATGATTTAACGCCTGATTGAGCTCAGGAGAAAGGGGCAAACCTTTCTCAACGCGCTCTGTTGCCTCAAGCAATTCCTCAAGCGATGCATTCGCGGGAGATCGAGGCTCATAGTTTACAGGGGAGAGTTGGAAATCAAGTGCGCCAATACGATCTGAGCCTGAGTGTAAAAGATAGGTAAGTTCGTCAAGTTGAGAAACGTCTAAACCTTTCCCTTGAGCGCCAAGAATTTTATTGATAATAATTCTACGTCCCCAAGCATCCGGTGCTGCATCTCGAAGACAACTAGGCATACTCATTCCAGGAAGTAACGGCAGTAGGCCCGCCCTTAAAGGAAGTTCTGGATCAAAAATTGCAATTGCATCATTGCGTTCTAGATAGCTTTTACCGTAGTTAAACACAAGAGTTTTCCCTTGTGCCGTGAGCTTACCAGCAACGACAGGTTCGACCTTTCCTGGTAGCCAAATCCAAACGAAGACTTCGTCATAGCTTTTGGCTTTATCAGAAATCATCATCTACAGGCCTTCTGATTACGCGAACGCTTTTAGGAAGCAGGGCTATCTTATCATTAATTCTTTCTTGTAAAGATTCCAGAGCCCCAGTATCAGCGTCAAATAACTTTACGCCGACAAGAGCAGCAACCTCAAAGACAATACCGATTTTACATTTCATATTGCCGCTTTCGATTTTCTGCAAAGTCGTGCGGCTGATACCTGCCCGATCTGCCAAATCTTTTGCTGTCATTTTCTGCCCCATCCTCTCAAGGCGGATCATCTTGCCCATGACGGTAACTGCTTGCTGGCTATAACGAGAATATGGCCTAGCTTTGGTGTTTGACATAGTTTTTTGTCCATACTGATTATAGTCAGAGTACGCCTGATTGATTGGTACGTCAAGTATAAGATGCACAGTATAATGATCATAAAATGCTTTTATGGTCACTACAATGAACAGAGTATGATCATGAAGGGCGTCATCCCGAACACTGATTTTCCTAAACCCTGATAAATTTGGTTGCCGAAAGCCTCTGAACACGCTATGGTTGTTTTCGTAGAGGAACAGCAGGGTGATATCATAAATTTTGCTCTCTACATACGATGAAATATGGATTTATACACCACACGAAGCAATTCGTGTCCTGTGGTTAGGGTTTAAGCTGACGTCACTCAGATACACACGGATGTTGTGTTTTGATGACCAAGGATTTGAGAAACGGAATGATTAACGATGACACACAAACAGTTGCTCAATGTGACTAACTGACTTCATCCCAAGCGAGGATTCGCCTGGGTACGTGTTAAAAAATTCGACACGTTGTCTCTGCTGAAAAAATATGAATAGAGACAACGCCCGTTCGAGGCAAGTCTTGCCTTGTAATGCCAAATTACGGCACAAGGGGCTGTCCTAATCTTTTCCCTCCCGCTATCGGCTAACCGTGTGGTGTTACAAACGGAGAGTTTAAAGAATAATGTCGAAAAGAATACTCATAGATACTGCCCACCCAGAGGAGACTCGGGTTGCAGTCGTTACAGCAAATGGAGCTTTAGACGAGCTGGATTTTGAATCCCAGACCAAACAAACCATTAAGGGCAATATTTACCTAGCTAAGGTCACTCGGGTTGAACCTTCCCTGCAAGCTGCCTTTATTGAGTTTGGTGGGGAACGTCATGGCTTTCTACCCTTTACGGAAATCCACCCTGACTATTTTCGTATTCCAGTAGACGACCGCCGCGCACTTGAAAATCAGCCGGAAAATCAGCCGGAAAATCAACCAGACAATCAACGAGTACAACCTGAAAAAGGAAAGCAGCAACCCAAGACCACAGCCAAGAAACCAACGCCTCAACCTACTCCCAAAACCCCAAGTTCAGTTCCAAGC
This sequence comes from Pseudomonadota bacterium, assembly GCA_039714795.1. NCBI lineage: Bacteria > Pseudomonadati > Pseudomonadota > Pseudomonadota bacterium. The sequence goes on from JBDLIP010000040.1 coordinate 7,172, forward strand.
CCTATTCAAAGACCATCTCAAAGCTCGGGAAAAATGACTCCGGCTATACAACCACCAGAAAAAGTGGAGACAAGTGCAGCCGTCATAGAAAATGGTGATGAGCTTTTTGCAGCAGAAACTCCAGAACCAACCAAATCAGCCACAGTGCACCGGCCTCTTCACCACCAACGATACAAAATTCAGGAAGTCATCCAACGCAATCAGATCCTTCTCGTACAAGCTGTGAAAGAAACACGCGGCAGCAAGGGTGCAGCCTTTACCACCAACATCTCTCTTGCCGGACGGTACTGTGTTCTGATGCCCAATGCTCCGCAAGGTGGCGGCATTTCGCGTAAGATTGCATCTCCCACAGACCGAACCCGGATGAAAGAAGTTCTAGCCTCACTCGAAATTCCTTCAACCATGGGATTAATCATCCGTACCGCAGGACGTGAACGTAACAAAAATGAGATTAAGCGCGACAGCGATTACCTTTTAAGAACCTGGGATAAAATTCGCAAGCACACCCTGCAATCTGTGGCCCCTACTCTCATTTACGAAGAGGCGAATTTAGTTAAGCGTTCGATTCGGGATTTCTATACCACAGACGTCAAAGAAATCTGGGCTGAGGGAACCAGGGGTTTCAGTACCGCTCGAGCTTTCATGAAAGAGTTGCTTCCCAGCCACACCAACCGAATTCACGAATACAAAGACACAAAAACCCCATTGTTCCAACACTTTGGGGTACACACACAAATTGAACAGTTGTACTCTCCTGAAGTTCTGCTCCCCTCAGGTGGATCCCTGGTAATTAATCCTACGGAAGCCCTGGTAGCCATTGACATTAACTCAGGAAAAGCAACACGCGAACGACACATTGAAGGAACGGCTTACAAAACCAATCTGGAAGCAGCCTCTGAGGTTGCCAGACAGTTACGCTTGCGTGATCTAGCTGGCCTTATTGTTATTGATTTCATTGATATGGGAAGCCCACGTCACAACCGTTCCGTTGAACAAAAACTTACCCATGAAATGCAAAGCGATCGCGCCCGCACGCAAATCGGCAGTATTAGTCAGTTCGGCCTCCTAGAGCTTTCAAGGCAACGACTGCGCCCTAGTATCATTGAATCCAGCGCCTCTCCTTGCCCGCAATGTAGTGGAAGCGGCTTTGTCCGTTCGATTCCTTCAACAACGGCCGAACTCTTCCGAGATGTGGAAAAGGCAATTGTAAACCAGGGCAAGGGACCTATTTTGGTGAAAGCCTCTCCAGCTGTCGTCTCATTCATTTGTAACGAAAAACGTTATCAACTCATTGAAATTGAGAAAAAGCACCAGGTGCCAATAACAATTTTAGCAGAGCCTACACTGGCAATTCCCCATTTCGACATTTCCTTTGTTGATCAAGTCAAGGCAACACACAACGTCCCTTCTAAGAAAGCAACACAAAGAAAATCTGCCTCCTCAGAGTCAAAAACTCCAGGGCAGCAAGCTCAAACACCCAAGGTATCCCCTCCTCCTCGCAGCAAACGCCGTCCCCGCAAACCGTCGGCACAAAAACTCCCAACAGCAGCAGCGACTGGAACGGATGGTCCAAATGTGCAGCCCCCTGAGCAAAAATCGTGGTGGCGTCGTTTATTGGATTAATGGGATAACAATGAATCGTTTTGTAAGATGGTCCTTAAGCTTTTTTATTTTGTTACTGACAACGGCTTTTCCAGTTATTAGCGCACCGGAATTACGCAAAGGCCAAATCATTCGCGATTGCGAAATAGAATCCACTTTAAGGGATTACATTGATCCTATCTTTCGGGTAGCAAAACTCAACCCCAAAAGTTTACACCTCTACATTATGGTCAATCCTGAAATTAATGCCTCGGCTAGCCTAGGACCATCGATTCTGATCAATACAGGCCTGATTACCAAAAGCGCCAATGTGGGCGAACTAATTGGTGTTATAGCTCATGAAACAGGACACATTGCCGACGGACATGTGGTACGCACTTTTGGCGCTCTGGAAAAAGCACAAATTCCCATGATCGCTGCGTTGGTGCTGGGGGCTGCTGCTGGTGTCATGGCTGGAGACTCTAGAGCAGCCGCGGCCATCATGATGGGTGGCATGGAAACCGGACGCCGCTCTTTTTTGATATACAGCCGCGGACAAGAGTCAGCTGCAGATCAAGCAGCAGTTAAGTACCTTGATGCACTTGGCTGGTCCAGTAAGGGCATGATGCAGTTCATGCAAGTTCTTGAACAACAAGAGCTTCTCTCAAGTGCCCGACAAGACCCCTACCTGCTTACCCACCCTCTCAGCAAGGATCGTGTGGCCTTTTTCAAGCACCATGTTGAAAAATCTGTGTATTCCAATGAAGCCTACCCTTTTGATTTCCGACAAAAATATGATCGTATGAAAATTAAAATCATGGCGTTCTCACAAGCACCAAATAAGATACTTGAAAAATATCCAGCCTCTGACACGACACTCATTTCCCAGTATGCGCGTGCAATTGCTCTGTTTCGTAGTCACCGTTTACCTGAGGCCATTGAGACAATTAACAGACTGATTGAAGATCGCCCCAAGGATCCGTTCTTCTATGAACTTAAAGGTCAGATGTTGTTTGAAAGCGGGAAAGTAACTGAAGCACTTCCAATCTATAAAAAGGCTGTTAGCCTTGCTCCGGATGCTGGTCTCATGCGGATTTTACTTGCCCATGTTTTGATAGAACAAAATCAATCCCGGTATGACCGTCAAGCCATTGAACAACTCAACAAAGCTAAACGTTCAGAGCAGGAAAATCCGCTGTTGTGGCGCATGCTAGCTGTTGCCTATGGAAGAACCCAGCAGAAGGATGTTGCAGAATTAATGCTCGCTGAACAGGCACTCACTGAAGGCCGGAAAGAGCACGCTTCAAGGCACGCTGAACTCGCTTTGAAAAAACTTCCTGTAGTCAAAAAAGTTGAACGACAACGCGCTCAAGATATCTTAAATGAAATTAAGCAAGAGAGTGCATAAACGAAAAATCTAGTTTATACTATTACCAGTTGACAAAAATCATAGAGGAGGAAATTACCATGAACAAACCAATTTTTGCGATCAGCAGTTTGGTGTTAGCTAGCTTTGCAATTCAGGGGAGTGCCTACAGCGCTACTCCAGCTGCCCAATCACAGACCTTTACGACTCAACAAAACCAAGCCATTGAAAACATTATCAGCAACTACCTGGATAGCCATCCTGAGATTATCGAAAAGGCACTAAAAAAGGCGTTCCTTAAAAAGGAACAAGCCAAACAGGAAAAAACCAAGCAAGTAATTGTCCAACGCAAAAGCCAAATTTTTAAAGATCCCATGTCGCCCACTTCTGGAAACGCTAATGGTACAACTGAAATCGCCGTCTTCATGGACCCTTTCTGCGGCTATTGCCATCAGTTCCAAAAGATTTTAAATGATGTGCAGTCACAAAGAAAAGATTTGCGGGTTGTTTATAAGATTGTTCCGTTTTTAAGCAAAGAGTCGCTCGTGGCAGCACGGGAAGAAATGGCGGCACACTTACAAGACCGATTTGTGGAATATCATGAAGCCCTCTATGAATCAACAGCGCGAGCCCAAAATCAAAAGTCACGCATGGAGCTTGCACGCGAAGTTGGCATTAACATCAACCGCTTGAAGAAAGATATACGTTCCTCGAAAGTGAAAAGGGCAATTGAGGCCAACCAAGAGCTAGCAAAAGCGTTAAGCATCGGTGGCACACCGGCTTTCATAGTTAATGACACGCTAGTCGTTGGTTTAGTGGATGCTGATAATCTAAATAAAATTCTTGATGCAAAAAGCGAAATTACAACACCAAGCTAAACAGTACATCCTGGGCCGCGAAACCAATACAGTTTCCGGTCCAGCTTAACACAATATACTGACCTGAAATCAAAACCTCTGCTTCCTGATACGCTCAAAGTGCTCATTTACAATTGTAAACTGCGCGCTTCTCGCTATCATTAAACTAGAGGTTTTGATTTCACGAGAGTATAGAAGTATTTATTGAAAAATGGGGCGAGTGATGGGAATTGAACCCACGACCTCCAATACCACAAACTGGCGCTCTAACCAACTGAGCTACACCCGCCGTAAAGAACTACATCTCTTGTTGTACCTAGAATAGGGGTATAACGTCAAGGGCCTTGAAACAGGGCTGTTAAATGAAAATGTGCTACCTGCCGGCAGTCATCCAGAACGTTGGTTTTGGAACTCAAATCTTATAAGGCTTGAGGAGGAAAAATCTTACGATTCAGTATCCCATTTTTTTTTAATCTGCAAAAAATAATTGGATCCTGTCCCGGATCAAGTCCAGGACAAGCTTTTCCCCAGCTCACCAAAAGCTGGATTGGAAAAATGTGTTTGCCAATATATACCCTTGACCTAAGAACCTTATTGTAGCAGAGTTGTGTTGTGCATACTTCTTGGCGGGGTAGCTCAGCTGGTTAGAGCAGCGGAATCATAATCCGCGTGTCGGGGGTTCGAGTCCCTCCTCCGCTACCAAAATGATTTAGAAGATTTACCCTTGTTCGCGTGCTTTTTTAAGCGCGCCAGCATACCATTCAAATTCATTTAAGAATCGATCTGCGCGGGCACCATATGCAGAATCTAATAGTTTTGCCTGCTCATCAAATACTGCATCAATTTTCGGCACCACAAAGACACTTGGAATAGCAGGCATCCCCATAACTCCTAGTGTGACCCTCAAGTCACTTGTAGCCCGCACACCTCCAAAACTGCCTATGGAATAACTAACAATGGCAGAAGGCCTATGGAAATATTCCTTGAAAAAATAATCCAGTAAATTCTTTAATCCTGGCTGCAAGGTACTATTATATTCACCAGCAACAACAAGAAATCCTTCACTTTTTTGATACAATTCCCGCAACCGTTCAAGTTGTTGCGGGGCTTTTCCTTCAGGGTAATCACTGTAACGTTGATCGAGGAGCGGCAGATTTTCTTGCATCGCATCAACTAACGTCACTTCATGGCCGCGTTTTTGCAATTTTTCAATCATGTATTTCACTGCACGAATTCCTAATCGATTGCTGCGCATCGATCCATAAAATACAGTTATTTTTAAGGGTGTTTCAGATATTGAAGCTTGACTAAGAGCATCCATAGAATATTCCTTCCTAAAAGACTTATACCGAAGTTAAATCAAAGCCTCTGTTTCCTGATAAGCTCAAAATGCTCATGCACCGACGCAAACTGCAAGCTGGTCGCTACCACTAAACTAGAGGCTTTGATTTTCCCCAAACTTATTCATCAGCTTTGGTCATCTGTCGGATGATCAAAATTCCTTGTAACCCTATCACAAGGATTAAGAGCAACGCAAAGCCGCTCAGTAAAGACTTAAACCAAGCCAAATCACGCTTAAGGGTTTCAGCTGCATTTTCGGACTGCATCCTTAACAAGGCTGTAGTGTTGTCGATAACGAGACGAAAATCTAGTGACATTCGCTTCAGATTTTCAATGTCTTGCGCCAACTGATTTTTTTCTTTGGCCAGTTCCATAAAAATTGACCAATAACTTTGCAGCATTTCATTTAGGTTGTACTGATCTTCTTGCACCTGCAAAATCAAACGCAGTTTTGAGCTAAAAATCTGCATTTGTTGATTCATGGCAACCAGAGACATCTTTTGCCCGCGCGTTAGAAAATCCTTTTCATGCCGTCGCATCATCAACAATGAAACCAGCAAGGCATCCACCTTTAAATCATTGAGTGCTTTTTCCAGAGAACGAGCGACCAGGCGCAACTTATAATGCAAGCCAAATTTTTCTGTCAAACCAACCTTTTGTCCCCGCATGATAATGAGATCAAATTGTTGAATACGCTGTTGCAAAAACTCATTAAGCGAGCGGGGCGGTTTGCTCACTAATCCAATAAGTGGATTGTGCCCCATTTGACTAACAAGTGTCATGGCCCGATTAGCAAGGCCTCGATGTTCTTGAACAAACGTAAGATTTTTGTGCAGTAAAAACTGCGTCTCGGTATCGCGCATGGCAAATGCAACACCTGAAAGAGTTGTGGCATCACGTCTGAGCGTTTGTAAATTTTCCTGGTGCTGTAAATCTTGATCTATTCTATATCCAACCCAATATGCAAGCAACACCATCACCATTAAGCCAAGCACAGCAATGAAGACAAACCGATACACTCGTTTGACAAAGCTATAAAGAACGATATTGTTTGCTGCGTTAGACTGATCAGGCATAGCACATCCTATAAATCTATGGTTGGGCGGTCTTGCAAAATTGATTTTAGGTGTCCCACTGTTAAATTACCGTTAATTCCTAGCGAGGCAGAGCCTCAGGCCATAGAAATTTGGGCAAAATTCGTTGACCACGCATGACGGCCGGAATGGTCGGGTGTAACCGCTGCACAATGTAATTTATGGACGCTTTGCTACATTTTTATTGTGGGGCAGATCCCCATAAAATATGTAGCAAAGCGTGTCTGTGATGTTACTTGAGATTGAGACGTGCCAATTTTTTCTACATTGTGCAGCAAGTCACACCCGAATGGTCTTAGGCTCTGCCTCGCTAGTTTTTTTAATAAGTGCTTGCTCCTTTTGTTCAACTAGGGCTCCTGCAAGCAGCAACAGAAGAATTGCTGCAATCACAATGCCAGTATATTTTTTCGCTCTTTAGCCGTGCTGAAAAATGCCTCTTTTAGCAGGTAGAGCAAAAATAATCCACCAAATATTGGCAAAATGTTTTTGAAGACATCACTGGCATAAACCATTAGTCTTAAGCTGCTAGGTTGAAAAAATATAAATTGAGAGTTATAGGTAGGAAATATTAGACGCGCAACAGCGCGTGGTTCATGCAACGATGAATAGGTAGTTTAACAGTGCTATTTGTTTTAAAATAAATCATAACATAATAAACTTAGGTGCTTGGCTCATAAATGTCAAGAAAATAATTGTGGCTTGTAGGAGCAATTTGATAATGTCCGGTTAAGCAATTTAGAAATGTCCGGTTTTACCGTTTTCTTATCCAGCACAATGGGTACGTTGTTTCATCACAG
>JBDLIP010000041.1 GCA_039714795.1 Pseudomonadota bacterium
TGCTCAGAAAAACTTTATATTTTTGACGACCGGATAGATTTTTTACAAAAAATTCTCACTTTTTAAAATTTCGTCAGGAATAGAGTGAAAAAAATCAAATTACCGTGGTAATACGGCTAACCCAGTCCCGGTGTCTATGCCTCGCATAGGGAGGGATTGAGTTGCTGTTCAGTGAAACCAACACGGCCGTCATCCTGAACGCTGATTTTCCGAACGTGCGACTGTAAGTCGCACGAATTGGAAAATCTTTGCGATTCAGGATCCAATTCTTTTTTGCAGATTTAAAAAAATGGGATCCTGAATCGTAAGGTTTTGCCTCCTCAAGTCTTACCAGACTTGAGTTCCAAAACCAACTGCCTGTGCTGAACTTGATTCAGTATTCAGGATGACGATCCGTAGATAACACATTTTCACTGAACAGCCCTGACAGAACCCCAAAACGGGGGGATTTTCACCCTGCCGAACAAAGCCCCTTTTCATTTGTCCCCACCTGCCATGGTTACCCAGCCCAAAGGAAGCCGAATTCTTGGATTTGGATGTCGAATATCGTATTTGCATTCTACCCAGCCTTCGCCTTTCTCCTCAGTTACCGTTATGGTTACGCTTGAGCCATCTTCTTTCATCATTTTTATAGATTGATTAAGCTTATCTGCTATCTCCGAATTGATATCGAAATCTGCGGAAAAATTTAACTCTATCTGGTAACGATTCTTCTGGTAAAATACTTTATGGCCTGCTTTGGGATCGCTTGCCTTTTCCACATCTTCCCATTTCGGACAATATCCTTTTGTTTCATCTGTCACATCAACTTCATATGAGCAGACACCACTCGTCACACCAACCAAACTTGAGAGGAATATGACACTAATCATCGACTTATTCATAATACTCATTTATTTTATCCTTTCATAATCATTTTTCTACACTTAAATATAAAATGGCATTGGGTTTTCTGTAATGTAACACCATCTTAAATAGATTAGAGCTTAAGCAAAATAGATACTAATCTTTTCGTGATTACAAAATACTTTTTCATGAAGTTTAGTGTATCTATATTGTCTATTTGTCTTATTTTACTACGTAATTAGTTAATAATTTGTAAAATAGAGAGGGTGTGGCCCCGAAACGATATAACGATACGGTCATTTCGCTAGAATTCCTGCTAATCCTTGTTTGTTAATTTTTTCCCAAAATTGAGACTAACGCCCTTTGGTTTTTACAATAGCTCTTAAGGAAATCACTATCTGTGCACCTTTATTTTTCCACCTCATTCCCGAATTGCAAAGCCGTTGCTTTAACCCTTAAACAATAAACTTCTGAAAAAACCATGACTCATTATTCGAAAAAAGATAGGAAATTCTAAAGATTGCCACATGATAACATGTACAGTAATATTGATATCATGAAAATTACCTTCGAAAAAGCCACCCACAAACACCAACAGGCCATTTTCAATTGGCTCAAAGAACCACACGTGCAAGAGTTCTGGGACAACACCCAAGCACACAAAGATGACATCATCAATTTCATGGAAGGTCGAAAAGAGCCATCTGATTACGCCGATGGCCGTTATGTTTATTGGGTTGGACTCGTTGATGATCAGCCTTACAGCTTGATCATGACTATCAAAATGGATCTAGGCGAAGAACGCGTGCAGCTTAAAGCAGACCACCTTTCAAAGATCGGGAAGACCTATGGCCTCGAGTATATGATTGGTGACAAGAGGTATATAGGCAAAGGCTTGGGAGCAAAAACGCTCGCATTGTTTGTCGAATTTTTCCGTAAAGTTTTTGATGAATGCGCTGATACCTCCTTGATTGATCCGGATTTCACCAACCCTCGGGCCAAGCATGTGTATGAAAAAGCAGGCTTTATTCATGTTGGTGATTTTATCATGGGAGGTAACGGGTGCTTTGCCGGAAGGGAATCACATTTGCTGGCAAAGAAGTTGCAAGGCGACTTTGGAACGAGCGTCCAGGTGTGTGGGAAGTATCGATCTTACCTGCAAACAAGTCAGCTCTGGGCTTTTGGCATCGGGTAATAGATAAATACACAGACAGTGACTTCATTGAGAAGACGAAATCTATCGATTATGACAAGCATCAATCTCAAAGGGTTGTTATCTGTTTTGATACACAAGGAAACCTACAGATTTAAATGTGACTATTCGTTCTGCACGACAATCGGATATTTCAGCGATGGTAGCTCTATACTGAAGTGAAATCAAAACCTCTGTTTCCTGATACGCTCGAAGTGCTCATTTACCCAAGTAAACTGCAAGCTGGTAGCTATCATTAAACTAGAGGTTTTGATTTCACGAGAGTATATCCCACGCCAAACGGCTACTTTACGAAAAAATACAGCCACAATTTTGGCGCCAAGCTATAGATGCAGACAAAGTACAGTCGAAATGGTTTGAAGAGCTGATTACCCAAGAAGACCATATCCTTTTAGTAGCTGAATCTCGTGGGCGTATGGTCGGTTTTGTGATTGGAAGATTGATGCAAGCCCTTGAAGTTTATGATCCAGGAGGATTAACGTTAATGGTCGATGATTTTTGTGTTGAGGATCCACACCTATAGCCTTTTCCGGTATAACGACAGGGATTTGTTACCAAAAATACCCCTTTTTTTTTAAACCATGCCAAACTCCCTTTTTTACCCTGAGATCAAAATATGGTATGGTGTGTTTTAGAATTAGAAATGAGAGGTGCCCTTAAATGACGACCACGCATATGCCCAAACAAAACCTAGGCGGCAAGCGTGCGTGGATTATTCTGGTTTGCGCAGCCACCTTTTACTTTTATCAATTTATCATCCGTGTGTTTCCAGCTGTCATGGACAAAGAGCTGATGCAGGCGTTTTCTATTGATGCGACGGGATTGGGGTGGTTGTCCTCCACGTATTATATAGCTTACGTTAGTGTTTTAATCCCATTGGGGGTTTTGATGGATCGAGTTGGTCCCCGCCGGCTTTTAACCCTTGCTGGATTTATGTGCGCGATGGGTTGCGGCATGTTTTCCTTTGCTACTGGATTTTGGATGCCTTGTGTTGCCAGGTTTCTTATGGGATTAGGGGCCGCTTGTGGGTTTTTGGGCTGCCTTAAGCTAGGAACGCTTTGGTTTCGTCCACGGCATATGGGCAAAGTGATAGCTGTTACTCTTGCCTTTGGCACAACTGGGGCGATGTTTGGTGGAGCACCCTTGGAGTTACTCAATAATACAGTTGGATGGCACGTTACACTGCAGATCTTGGGATTGACGGGACTGCTTATTAGTGGGCTTATATTTACGTTTGTGCGTGATGGGCCTCCTGGAAATAAGCTGAGCAATGGTGTAGATGAGCATGTTTTCTCAGGACTTGTGCAAGTCTTATTGACACCCCAGGTGTGGTTTTTAGCACTTTTTGGAATGTTGATGTATGTTCCTATGGTTATTTTAGGTGACCTTTGGGGTGTTGGGTTTGTCGAAAAATATTATGGAATCGACCAAAAGGTCGCAGCGTCAGTTGTCGCAGCAATGTGGATTGGTGCGGCTGTGGGCAGTCCGATTTTTACAACCCTGTCTGACGAATGGGCTCGCAGGCGTTCACCAATGATTTTGTGTGTGATTGGAGCACTCGTTGTACATTGCCTTGTGTTTTTGGTAGACGGTATTCCATTACTGGCTATGTATGTGCTGTTCTTTTTGATTGGGTTGTTCTACACAGGAAAAGCTTTAACATTTGCCAGCGTTACCGAGATCATTCCGCGTTCGGCAAGTGGTGTTGCCATAGGAGTGACGAACATGGTTGTGATGACAAGCGGTATTGTCGCACATCCCTTGGTTGGCTGGTTAGTTGACCATCACTGGGATGGGGCGATGATTGAGGTTAAGGATGCTCTTGTTCCTCTTTATAGCATTCATGATTACCGCTTTGGATTGAGCATTTTGCCGATAAGTATGGTGCTTTCGTTTCTTTTGCTGCAAGTAATTCGTGAAACTCATCCTGCTTTCAGGGGACCTAAGAGATTTGGTTAAAAGGAACAGATATGTTTATCAAATTTTTTAGGATATTGTTACTTTTTGTATTTATAGGTGAAATTCTCTCTTCGGGCCTTGAATTGCAAGCTACCCCCAATAAAGTTGTTCCAACTTCCAAGGCCCAAATTCAGCTTTCGTTTGCACCTGTCGTAAAAGAAGCTGCGCCAGCGGTTGTAAATATTTATGCATCCCGCGTGATGCCGCAGAAGGTTTCTCCCTTGATGGATGACCCTATTTTCAAGCATTTTTTTGGTGAAGATTTTTTTAAAGGCCAGCCTCGAACCCGCACTCAAGGATCGCTTGGTTCCGGTGTAATTGTGCGTTCAGACGGTGTTGTTATTACCAATAACCATGTGATTCGCAATGCTAAGGTGATTCGGGTGGTGCTTGCTGATGGGCGTGAATTCAAAGCAAAAGTCGTCGTGCGTGAGCCACGTACTGACCTTGCAGCACTGAAGCTGCAGGGTGAGATGGGTACATTACCCTATCTGGAATTGGGTGATGCTGACCAGTTGGAAGTTGGGGATGTGGTCTTGGCAATCGGAAATCCTTTCGGTCTAGGGCAAACGGTTACCAGTGGCGTGATTTCAGCACTGGCTCGCACGAAAATAGGCGTAAGTGATTTACGGTCTTTCATCCAAACCGATGCCTCGATCAATCGCGGAAATTCTGGAGGAGCTCTCGTTACTTTGGATGGAAAGTTGGTTGGTATCAATACCATGATTTTTTCAAAAAGTGGTGGATCAATTGGGATTGGTTTTGCAATTCCTGTCAATTTGGTAAACCCAGTGATTTTAAGCGTCGACAATCGCGGAAAAATTGTAAGACCTTGGTTGGGCGCTGATGTCCGATCGGTTTCTAAGAAAATGGCTAATTCACTTGGATTGGATCGTCGCACAGGTGTTCTTGTTAAGGGAATCTATCCAAAAAGTCCAGCACAAAAGGCAGGCCTTCAGGTTGGTGATCTTATTTTGAGTGTTGATGGCTATACAGTAAAAGATGACCCTGGCCTTGATTTTCGTATTGCTTCAAAACCTACTGGCTACAGATCCAAATTGAAGGTGCGCCGAAAAAAAGGAACGGTTGAAACATTAGATGTTACTCTTGAGGCACCTCCAGGTACAGGCCTTGAAAAGCCAGTGATGCTAAAGGGGAAAAATCCTTTGTCAGGAGTACGGATCATCACCTTGTCTCCAGCAATTGCAACGCAACTGGGATTGGACTTTATGCAGCGTGGTGTTGTGATTCTCAAGGTTGAGCGCCGAAGTATTGCCAATCGCATCGGTTTATTGCCGGGTGACATCATTAAAACCGTAAACGGCACATCAATTGGGAGTGTCAAAGAACTAGTCCGTGAGCTTAAAAAGCACCGCGGAAAATGGAAAATGAAGTTGCAGCGCGGAAAGAAAGAGTTGGTACTATCCCCCTCATGAGCAAGGGTATTTCACCCAACTTAGTCTTTATACAGAAGCTGAATCAAACTGCTGATTTTCTGGTGCACTCAAAGTACTCATTTACCTCAAGTAAACTGCAAGCTGGCAGCTACCATAAAACTCAACATTTTGATTCATCCTGCAAGCTAATTCTTTGGGAAAAACATTACCCACTCGTTTTTCAAAAGAATCAAAAAACTTGACCAATTTAACGTGTGCGTTAAAATGGTCATGACTAATAAAACTAGGTCGTTAAATTGGTTACAAAAATGGATTTATAGAGGTGCCCAGAAGGTTGAGTGTGATACATGCAATATCGAACCTATGTTCCTATTTTTAAAAAACATTTGCAGGAACATAAGCAAATGCTTTTCATTGAAGGTGCCCGCCAAGTTGGTAAGACAACGATTGCTCGGGCACTTGGAAAGCATATATATCTAAGTTGGGACCATGAAACATCACGCCAACTAATTTTAGCTGGACAAGAGCAAGTAGCAGAACTAGTGGGGTTCAATAAAATCCAAGACACGCTACCACTGGTCGTTTTTGATGAGCTGCACAAATATTCGCAGTGGAAAACCTTTCTCAAGGGATTTTATGACCTCTATGCTGATCGTGTCCGGATTGTAGTGACAGGGAGTTCTAAACTGGGAATTTATAAAAAGGGCGGAGATAGCATGATGGGACGTTATATCCCCTATCGCATTCACCCTTTTTCACTTGCCGAAGCGATGTCATATTTTCCCAAAACACAAGATATACAAGAACCACAAGAACCTGAGGCAGATATTTTTGATGCTCTGTTAAATTACGGTGGATTTCCCGACCCATTCTTGAAACGATCTACACCATTTTGGAATCAGTGGGTTAAGATTCGGCAGACACAATTGTTCAAAGAAGATATTCGCGAACTCACACAAATCCAAGAACTGTCACAGATGGAAATGCTGGGGATTATGCTGAAAGAACAAACCGGTCAACTGCTTAATCGATCATCATTAGCCAAGAAAATAAAAGTTTCAGCACCAAGCATTGCACGCTGGCTGGATGTGTTTGGTGCCTTTTTCTATAGCTTTCGCATTCAACCATGGCATAAGAACGTGGTGCGTAGTTTGGTGAAAGAACCAAAATGCTATTTATGGGACTGGTCACAAGTGATCGATTCCGGAGCAAGGTTTGAAAATTTCATCGCCAGCCACTTGCTCAAGTTCGTGCACTATTGGACTGATCAAGGTTACGGTGACTACGGTCTTTATTTTCTAAGAGACAAGCAACAGCGCGAAGTTGATTTTCTAGTCGTTAAGGATCAAAAACCCTGGTTTTTGGTCGAAGCAAAAGTATCAGCCAATCATTCTGTAAGCACAAATCTGCAGTATTTTCAAAAACAACTAGAATGCAAGCACGCCTTTCAGGTGATTCAAAACATGGATTACGTGCATCGCAATTGCTTCAATGAAACAGGACCAATTATGGTTCCTGCCAGGACGTTTTTATCGCAATTGATTTAGGGGAAACGGCTAACTCCCTCAAGAAATTGGGGATTTAGTTTTCACTATTGATGTTAGATTATCTGTTAACCAAATCTTAACAAAAAATACTGTAACCATTCAGCTCCTTTACCCATCCAGTAAAAATAATAATTTTTCGTAACCATTCAGCTCCTGTCGGTCTTCATGCAGGCCACCCATTTCCCCCAATCCCTTAGGAGCTAGACTGGGAACTGGAGTGAGCCGGCATTCCAATTTTTTAAGGTCGGAATAAAAAAATAATTGGATACCGGATAACTGGATTTTTCACACCAGATTGGCGGTGCGCCAATCTGGGCAAAATCCGTTTCCGGTATGACGGCCGGTGTAAGCTGAACAGTTACCTTTGTTCTTGATCATTGAATTAGATGCTTTTCAAAAGTGCGGTTTTAACACAAAATTAAGGGCGAGAATAGAACTGACACAGTGCCGAGCACTTAACCTTTCTGTAAATAGTTATTGTTAAAATACTTCTGAAAGATCCGATCAGCCAAAAGAGCTAAAAGATGAATATTTATCCTGTTCCAGGACATATCAAACAGTCTGCATGGATTGATTCCAAGCAATACACTGAAATGTATAAACGGTCAATTGAAAATCCAGAAAGCTTCTGGAGTCAGCAAGGGCAGTGCATCGATTGGATCAAACCTTTTACCAAAGTCATGGATACCTCTTTTGATCCTAAAAATCTGCATATCAAATGGTTTTACGATGGAACCCTCAATGCCTGCGCCAATTGTCTTGATCGTCATTTGGCGAATCGAAAAAATCAAACCGCCATTTTATGGGTGGGAGATAACCCAGATGAGGAACGGCAAATTTCCTATGGCGAGCTACATACAAAGGTGTGTCGCTTTGCCAACGCCTTAAAGGACATTGGTGTTAGAAAGAGAGATCGTGTTGCTATTTATCTACCAATGATCCCAGAAGCAGTGATAACAATGCTGGCTTGTGCACGTATTGGGGCGGTTCATTCTGTGGTATTTGGAGGATTTTCCGCAGAAGCCCTTTCCAACCGAATACTTGATTGTGATGCTGCGATTTTAGTAACTGCAAATGAAGGCTACCGCCACGGTAAGCTCGTGCCCTTCAAACGCAATGCTGATAAAGCTGCTGCTATAACAAAAATTGAGAAAATGGTGGTCATTCAGCGCACTGAAAACCAGGTTCCCTGGGATAAATCGAGAGATTATTGGTATCACGACTTAGTTAGAACTGCATCAGAAAACTGTGAATGTGAAGCACTAGAAGCCGAACACCCCTTGTTTATTCTCTATACCTCTGGCTCAACGGGAACTCCCAAAGGTGTGCTGCATACCACCGGCGGTTACATGGTTTATGCTACTCTTTCCTTTAAATATATCTTTGATTACAAGGATAAAGAAATCTACTGGTGTACAGCTGACATTGGCTGGATTACAGGGCACACCTATTTAGTTTACGGTCCACTAGCAGCTGGAGCCACAATTGTCATGTTTGAAGGAGTCCCCGATTACCCAAATGCGTCACGCTACTGGAACATCGTTGAAAAATACAATGTGAATATTTTATACACCGCCCCTACTGTGATACGCGGTTTGATGCGATATGGCTCTAAGCCAGTCAAAAGACATAACCTAGATTCACTTCGCATTCTTGGAACAGTGGGAGAGCCGATCGATCCAAAATCATGGGACTGGTATCACTCTATCGTGGGAGGTGGTCATTGCCCTATCGTTGATACCTGGTGGCAAACAGAAACGGGAGGCATTATGCTCACCCCCCTGCCCGGTTCCACAGACCTTAAACCAGGTTCGGTCTCTCGTCCCTTCTTTGGTATAAAACCGGCTTTGGTCGATGATCAAGGCCATTTTTTGCAAGGCCCAGCCAACGGAAATCTTGTGATTTGCAACTCATGGCCAGGACAAATGCGTACCGTCTTTCGTAATCATGCACGATTTGTGCAAACCTATTTTTCACAATGTCCGGGATCCTTTTTTACCGATGACCAAGCACATCGAGATGAGAATGGTGATTATTGGATCACGGGACGTATTGATGATGTCATCAAAGTTTCCGGGCACCGTATTGGAACAGCGCGTATTGAAAGTGCAATCATTGCGCACCCAAAGGTGGCCGAAGCAGCAGCTGTAGGTTATCCTCATGATATTAAAGGACAGGGACTATATCTTTTTGTGCGTTTAAATCAGGGAGAACAACCAACTTCATCCCTACATCAAGAACTTATCAATTGGGTGCGGGAAAAGATTGGACCCATTGCCACGCCTGATTTTTTGCAATTTGTTAAAGGACTTCCTAAAACACGTTCAGGAAAAGTCATGCGACGAATCTTGCGCAAAATTGCTGCTAACGACTATGAAGATTTGGGTGATATATCGACCTTAGCTGACCCATCGGTCATCGAAGGTCTCATTTCAGTGATTCAGAAATCAGAAACCAGAAGTCAGAAATCAGAAGTCAGCAAATCAGCGCCACGCTGAAACGCTGCGCAGATATCCTGAAATAACTGGGAAATGTCAGTTATTTCTGACTTCTGACCCAAGTACATCCTTCATGGTATACCCACCAGGTTCCTGTTGCACAATCCAAAGTGCGGCTTTTAGCGCGCCACTGGCGAAAATCTCTCGGCTAAGAGCTCGATGTGAGAGTTCAAGAACTTCATAATCTCCAGCAAAGATAACTTTTGAATCACCAATCACCTCACCGCCGCGAAGGGAAGCAAAACCAATTTCTCCGATTTGCCGGCGCCCGGTACGGCAACGCATCGCATTTCCTTCTAAGCTTACCTTGCGACCGCTAGCTGCAGCTTGGCCTAAAGCAATTGCAGTTCCTGATGGAGCATCGACTTTGTGCCGATGATGTAGGTCAAATACTTCAATATCAAAGCTGGGGTCTAGAGCTTTGGCTGCTTGTTCAACCAGGCTTATCAGTAATGTTATGCCAAGACTCATATTGGGTGAATATAGGACAGGTACCTCACGAGCCGTACTCATTAAATCTTCACGTTGCCCCTTGGCAAGACCTGTGGTACCAACTACCAACGGTGTTTTAAACTTTTTGGCAAGCCGGGCATGATTTACGGTTGCACAGGGTATTGTAAAATCTACTACCACGTCGGCAGCTTGAAACATATCATCAGGGGTTGCTTGGGCTGGGAGTCCCAGACGACCAATTCCTAAGATTTCACCTATGTCACGACCGATGGTTCCGCTTTTAGGGTTAACTGTCCCGCCAACAAACTGACAGCTTTTGCAAGCCATTACTTGCTGGATAATCATCCGTCCCATACGACCGGTACAGCCAGTCACACCAATTTTAATTGTGTCTTCCATTTAACTAACTGCTTTGTTTTGAAATGGTTTTAATAACTCTTGCAGTTCTCCACTTTCGTGCATTTCCTTAACAATATCGCAGCCGCCAATGAACTCTCCTTTGATATACAGCTGTGGAATCGTTGGCCAGTTGCTAAAGTCCTTAATGCCCTGGCGAATGTCTGCGTCGTCCAATACGTTAATGCTCTTGTAAGGTACTTGGTGGTGCGTGAGCACCTTAGCCACAAGACCTGAAAATCCACACATCGGCATATCCGGTGTACCTTTCATATAAAGGACAATATCGTTTGTGGAAATATCGGTTTTGATTTGGTCGAATATTGGGGTAGTCATAATAATCTATTCCTTAATCTTTCACCTTTGTCACCAGAGACAATGCATGCAGAGTGGTTCCCATACGCTCACCGAGTGCCTGATAAACCATTTGATGCTGCTGCACTCGGCTTTTTCCCCGAAACTGAGACGCTATTACCTCAGCTCGATAATGGTCTCCATCATCTATCAGAGCCTCAAGCGTCACCGAGGCCCCGGGAAGTTCTGCTTCAATCAGACTTTTAATTTGGCTGACATCCATTGCCATCGATTAGGTCACCCAGCGCGACAACACCGCAAGCAACAAGATAGCGACAATATTGATAATCTTGATCATCGGGTTGATAGCAGGTCCAGCTGTATCCTTATAGGGGTCGCCAACTGTATCTCCGGTTATTGCAGCCTTGTGGGCTTGTGAGCCTTTACCGCCCAGATTACCATCTTCGATATATTTCTTGGCGTTATCCCAGGCCCCTCCCCCAGAAGTCATAGAAATGGCCACAAACAAACCGGTGACAATGGTTCCAAGCAACATGGCACCTAATGCGACGAAAGCCGCCCTTGGGCCAGCAATGGCATTAACTGAAAACCACATAATAGGTGGGGCTAGCACCGGCAACAAAGAAGGAATAATCATCTCACGGATTGCTGCTTTGGTAAGCAGATCAACAGCGCGGCTATAATCTGGTTTTGCTTTTCCAGTCATAATGCCCTTGATCTCTTTGAACTGGCGCCGTACTTCGACAACCACCTCACCGCCAGCACGCCCTACGGCCATCATGCCCATCGAGCCAAATAAAAACGGCAGCAAACCACCAATAAATAATCCAACCATCACAAATGGATCCTGCAAATCAAAATCGCAGGGCAACGACGAGAAATAATGCTTGAGGTCTTCGGTATAGGCTGCGAACAAAACCAACGCTGCAAGACCAGCTGAACCAATAGCGTATCCCTTGGTCACTGCCTTCGTGGTGTTACCAACCGCATCAAGAGCATCTGTGGTCTTGCGTACATCTTCGGGAAGCTCTGCCATTTCCGCAATACCACCTGCATTGTCGGTAACCGGTCCATAGGCATCAAGGGCTACAACAATCCCAGCCAGCGCCAACATAGTGGTTGCAGCAACCGCAAGTCCAAATAAACCTGCTTGCATAAAGGCCACAATGATCCCCCCACAAATAACCACCACAGGCAACGCTGTCGATTCCATCGACACCGCCAATCCCTGAATAATGTTCGTGGCGTGGCCTGTAGTTGAAGCGCCGGCAATGCTGCGGACCGGGCGGAACTCAGTACCTGTATAGTACTCTGTGATCCAAACAATCAGACCCGTTACCACCAACCCAGTTAGTGAGCACACCAACAGATTCTGTCCAGTAACTATACTGCTACCGATCATAACCGCTTCGTCAAGACCAAATAGGTAGGCAGTTGCTACAACAATCAGCCCCGCTGAAAGCACAGTTGTTGCCATCAATCCCTTATAAAGGGCAGCCATAATGTTATTCTTGGCCCCTAGTCGAACCGCAGCGGTTCCAATTACAGAGCCCACAATACAGACACCACCTATCAGCAATGGATAAGCCATCAACTTAAGCGCTAGCTCACCTGTGGTAAAAATAGCCGCCAACACCATAGTAGCCACAACAGTTACCGCATAGGTTTCAAACAAGTCGGCAGCCATTCCAGCACAATCACCCACATTATCACCCACATTATCAGCAATCACCGCTGGGTTTCGGGGATCATCCTCTGGAATGCCTGCTTCAATTTTTCCTACCAAATCCGCTCCAACGTCAGCACCTTTGGTAAAGATTCCACCACCAAGCCGGGCAAAAATTGAAATTAACGAACCGCCGAAACTAAGCGCAACCAAGGCTTCAAGCAGCGTACGTTCAGCAACTCCCATCCTTAATAGAACAAGGTAGTAAAGAGTCACACCCAACAGCGCCAGACCCACGACTAAAAAGCCGGTAATCGCACCAGATTTAAAAGCAATATCTAAGGCAGGCGCTAAACCTTTACGGGCAGCTTCAGTGGTACGCACATTGGCCCGCACAGAAACAAGCATGCCGATATAGCCAGCTAGCCCTGAAAGCACTGCGCCAATGACAAAACCAATGGCGACATAAACGTGCAGCAAATAGCCTAAAAGAACTCCTACTAAAATTCCCACGATCCCAATCGCGCGATACTGGCGGTTTAGATAGGCTGAAGCTCCTTCCTGGATTGCCCCAGCAATCTCCTGCATGCGCTTTGTTCCCGTGGGCGCTGCAAACACTTTTTTCGAAGCATATGCCCCATAAAGCAAAGCAATTAGGCCGCACAAAATGATAAATGCGTAAATCATTGTCATAGACATTTATTTGTTGTCTCCTCATATATCAGTTATCAGTATACCAGTTATCAGTTATCAGTGATCAGTAGCCAGTTGTCAAGAGTCACTAATCACTGACAAAGGGCTAGCTCATAAAAAATTACCGTAAATTTGTCAATCATAAATCTCTGCAACGGCTGGGCTGGGAGCAACTCAACTTCACTAATCAACATCACTAAAATCGCCTTCCATATCTCCCATTTCATATCTCCTAAGACATATTCGATTTAGTGGACACATACTCTATGCCCACATACTCTATACCCGTGCTGAATCAAACTGTTGAGTTTTATGGTAACGAAAAGCGCGCAGTTTACTTGGGTAAATGAGCACTTTGAGTGCACCAGAAAACCAACAGTTTGATTCAGCTTCAGTATATTAACAAAGTGGAATCAAAATCTCTGTATCCTCATACGATCAAAGTGCTCATTTACACTTGTGAACTACGCGCTTCTAGCCACCATTAGACTAGAATTTTTGATCTCACGAGAGTATATGCTCTCTAAGTTAAGAGTTTACAAAATTCCCGAGCAACAAAAACATTAGCTGTTGATAGCCTCGGGGCTGGAGGTTAATTCCCTTGGGACTAAGTCAAGACTAGGTCCCAAGGGGCAAACGCGCCAGGGTTCCCTACAACTCGCCGCAACATACCGCTTGCACAACATTCGTGCAGCAAACCAAGCGGAAATAAGCAAATATTTTAAAAAATTGCCTCGCGAAATGCTGGTGCTGGGAGGTGCAATAATGTATATTGGCGTTAGCCATATCTGATCTTCTCCTATGTTTAAGATCGGGTTGGTTAGTGGTAGGGTGCGACACGAAGTTGCTTTTGAGAGTTGTTTCCACATGTTCATATGAGCATGGAGGGAACCGTCCGTGCTGCCGGACGAACCTAGGGGCATGAAT
>JBDLIP010000042.1 GCA_039714795.1 Pseudomonadota bacterium
GGGGTAGGTAAGGTCGGAAATATGATTCTAAAATTTAATTCAAATTCCCGGTTTTATTGGGATTGAGGCCTATTAAGAGTTTTTTTGTCCTGTAGTAAGTAAAATTATAAAAAAAATTACCCAAATGGTTTGGGCTTTAGACATGTATTTAAAGGATTTTAACTATGTTAAACCGGCTTGTTTTTTGAAGAAAGTTACAGTCAATTCGATTGTTTCAGGTTTAAGGCAGTGAATTAATAGGAGATAATGATGAAAGCTTTTTTGTTTACTTTGATGCTTGGGTTTTGTGTAAGTGAGGCTAATGCTACTTTGAGATCCATAACTTTTGACGATGTGTTAGCAGAAGGAGGATTTAATGCTCCCACTTTAAGTAATGTAAGTCAACTTAGGCCTGGACCTAATCCTTTGAATAACCAACAAAAAGATCAATTAGTACAATCTAAAACTCTTAATCAGTTAAGAGTATTAAGCGTAAGGAATTGTGACTTCACAGATGCTCATATACGGAACTTGACAAAAAATCCAACTTTTAGTAGGTTGTTTAACTTGGATATTTCACAAAATATTCGGATTGGAGACAATTCTTTGGATTACATCTTGGATAGTGACGTTATTGCCTCTATAAGGGATTTACCTCAGATTAGCGGACGTTATGGTATACCATCTTCTGAAGTGTACCTGCAAACCGATCATACCGCCGTTACAAGTGATAAAATAAGGGAAATTACTCAAGAGCCACGTCAACATTTTTACATCAGGTACTTGGACCCCAATGGTAACCAAACGGCCAGTGATGTACCCCATGGTTTAAAATGGATCCAAAAACAGTGAGAAATTCTTTAAGGTGATGTTAATATCTCTCAAAAAGGAGGGTTTTTGAGAGACGCACAATCCTTATCATCAAACTCGTTAGCCCCCGACAAACAAAGCTTTCGAGATCTTTTTTTCTCAAAACCCTACCCTTTTAAGGAAATTATATAGCCAAAAAAACCGTGCTATGTCCATTTGAGACCTGAATTTTCTAATCGATTGATTTAAAATGAAATTTAAATCGTGAAATTATTTTTTAGCAAAACTCAAAAACTTTATATGTGTGATTTTTATATCACGCTTCATAATCAAGGATAGCTGGATCTATGAGGCTTTTGAAAAGCTTGAACCGGTGTAAATCAGCATGCAAAACTGCACTGTCGAGCGCCACGTAATGGCGCCACCCCTGCGCCATCTGCGACAACCACTCGACAGTAACCAACCAAAGAAGGCTATCTTTAAAAAAAAACTTACCACCTATGCAGGCTTTTTGTATTTCATCTTTATTCTCGTTGCGGGATAATTTCCAGGGAACTTTACAAAACATTCCAAGTCTTGCAAATTGGCAATCTCACTCGGCAGGACAATCTGCCGAATACGCTCGGTTTTGCTCAATGACACACCATCACGGATGGTATTAGCCCCAAAAGATAGATTTTCTTGCGATTCTGCATATTCATTTTCACCTATCACTTTAGAAACCCACTGTGCTGTTTCTGGATCTGTGGTGCGAAACATAAGCTTGGTATTGAAAAGATCCAACATTGATCGGGAAATCGAACGACCATAGATCGTCTCCAATTGCGGAAAACTCTGAATTCCTGCAATGATACAACCACCATATTTACGAAGCTCAGCAAGACCGGTTATCAGTGCAGGCAGATTGTTTAAGCTCGGCAGTTCATCAATGATAAACCACAATTTTTTAGTTGCATCTGGAGCTAGAGACATCAGCCCATTAACTGCTACATTCAACCAAGCACTCATTAGAGGTCTTAACAGGGAACGCTGACTTGGGGCAGCCGTCAAAAATAACCACTGATTTTCTGGTCCTGCCTCAATCCACCTACGAATTGAAAACTCCCCCCCTTTTTTAAGATACCTAAAACTTGCAACCTGAGACGCTAGGGTTGCTCGAATCGATGTAGTGGTTCTCTCACCTGCCTTATCCGTAAATGGAGCAGCATCTGTTCCAGCAAAAAAACTATGATATTTACCGGCCTCTGCTGTTACGAGATAATCATAGAGTTCTTTGATATCTTGGGACTCTTCGAGCTGTTCAATTGCAACGGTTAGAATTTTTCGACTGGCTGTTTCCCAGAAAGGGTCCTGTCCCCTACCCTTTTGTGGGATAAAGGCTTCGGCAAAACTTTCAACCTCTGAAACATCTTGGCATTCTTCCCACAGATTCCACCCCTGCCCTCGCTCATCAAGCGGATTTAAAATGACATCTTGACCTGTTCGGTAATAACGAAAAACCAGATCTCCAGTGGTATCTACAACGATAGCTCTATCTCCTCGCTGGCTAATCTGCGGCAACAACGTATGGAACGCGTTCGTTTTGCCTGAGCCAGTCGTCCCTGAAAATAAAAAATGGGAAGTTTCCTTATTTTTTACCAGCGGCAAACCATCCAAATTTAAATCCGAAGCGGCACCCTTTTTGCGCAGCAAACTGGTAATCTCCTTTGGCGAAACCAATTGCTGGCCGCGAAGAATCTGCTTGGAAGATAAACTTGATCGCTGCTGCTTGCTGAAGCGACCAAAATACATAACAGACCCAACTGCACTCACAAAAAATATCAGAGGGGAGTAAAAAAGCACTTCCTTAATGCTCTGCTGCACCTTTAAGGTGGTAGCGTGAACGTAAGCGTCATTGATATATTTGATTGAATCAACACGTGCTATGCTCATATCTCTCAGGTAAATATCTAGGTGATGATAACTCTTGGGAATAAATACCTGCATGCTAATCTTGGCCTTGGCCCACCAGCACATGATGGCGGTATATCCATCATACCAATCAAACTTTAGCATCAACACGACTACCAAGACTATAACGCATAAGGCAGATGCAAAAGTTAGTGCAATTTTCAGCGTCTGTCTAAACATCCGCAAGCGATGCATAAACAGTTGGCCTCCTTCAACAGCTCTAAATTTATCTGACATCTATCTTCTCCTTACATGTGACCTGTCTCATCGCCAATATCCATAATATAACCGCCAATAGCAGCGTAGCTGGATGCAAGGGAAATCTACACCGGGTCGAGTATCGCTGTTGGCAGATTTTCTAGATAATAACGTAGCTGTACAAAGTTGTGTCTGGGCTTGCATATGATCTATTAAGAATCCTCATTGCGCAAATCAGTCAAAGCTTTCTCTGATTTTGTCATTTTCCTTTGATTCTTTTCCTGCAACTTTTGCTCCACATGATTTTGAATTTTGGTGTGGTCTGAAGACGATAAGCCTTTTTTGACACCAATACCTTCGTTAAGTTCGTCATAGTACTCGTTTGATTCTGTAATTTGCGAACGAACTGTCGATGCTCCAACCAAGTTGATTGGAGTACTAGGCTCCGAACTATCCGGAGTGTTCACAATCCGAGCTTTTTCTACATGTCTAGCACCCGGTTCTGGGGAATCTTTGGGATGTTGCTCAAACCGTTGCTGAGTTGCTACTTCTTGCTCTAACTTGCCAAAGCTCTGAGGATCATTGCTCACTAACCCACCCCTGGATTCAAAATCGTATTGGTAGGATCCTGTTCCAGAGGTCATCATTGTAAAACCTGTATCTGTGACTACATCGCTAGAAGCAAGACTCGCAGCTGAATTACTCGACGGACTTGAGAAAGCTGTATACAAATTAGAAAAACCTGCATCGCTAACTTGCTCACTGTTTGATTGTCTTGGTACAGGCTGAATTTGAACAGCTCCACCTGGTTGATTCAATTTGTCAGCATTTTGATATGCTTTGCTCACAACTTCACCCTTATATTCAACGCCATCGGATTCAACACTATGTTGATAGGGTTTAGAACTTCGCATCATCACACCAGAATCTGTAACCATCTCTTTAGAATAAAGATTATTAATAAGAGTACTCCCCGGACCAGACCAGGTGGCGTATAAATCAGAACCAGACTTTTCTGCCATCCGCCTAATGTTTGATTTCTCATGCTCTGTCGTATGCTGCCCGGATTGTTCTGACCACTGCTGATTATGCGCATCCTGAGAGTGAGCAACCTCTGCTACAGCTTCAGATTTTTTGTAAACAAAATCATCTTGCAGCTTTTGATAGGTTTGCTGTAAATCCGCTGATGATTTTAAACCAGCTCTGGCTACCTGATCCCTCGCCTCATTTACACTTGCTGTTCCTACATTGGTATCAACAGAAGCAAGATAATTGCCAATTTCTTTGTCACTCAAAACATGGTCTGCTGATTCAACCAATCCACGCATAACCCCTACCCTTGCCGTTACAAAATCCGCACGGTAGTTTGCAACCTCAGCGCCGCCTCCTTCAATCAACTGAACCGCACTACCCCTATCAAGACCTGCACGCTCAGCTACATAAGATATCCAACTAGGATTTTCATTGGTGGCTGCTGCAAAAGACTGATTTTCCGCCAATGATTTAACCTTGGCCCAGTTTTCAGAATGGGTGTAGGTACGCTGCAACTGCTCCGTTCCAGTTTTAACCTTTTCACTAGCCGCAGAATAATGATCTATCGACTGTCTTCCCGTTGTATCTGTAATACTGCCTTTGTGTTGCTCAGCATAATTAGAGATAAAGCCAATGTTTTTTGCGATTCTTTGCCCAATATCTGAGTTTTTGAATTTGTTGTACTGCTCTTGGTTACTAGCTGAAGCATTAACTCCAGCGCCAGCATCCAATCCTGTAAGCACTTGTGCGCCTTTACCCCAAATAGTGCTTGCAGAGTTAAACCTTAAAGCCATATCCGAAACCGTCTGAGCAAAAACTCCATGCTGCTTTCCGTACTGCTGCATCATTGACTGGGTCGCTTCAGCACGGCTTTGCAGATCAGCTGTTGTAGCTTGAGTGACATCAGAAGCTGCTAAATAACCCTTTGAGGCATTGTCTATCAATGAAACCGTAGTAGCAGCACGATCGGCAATACTTGTGGATAAAGATCTTGCTTGATTGCGGGCTAATGTTTGCGCATCGGTATGGCTTTGGGCAGCAGAAGCTGCAATGTTGTCATTGGAACTCATATTGGTAGTGAGAGAATCCTGCCTGACATTAGCGGCTTGTTGCCCATAAACACTGGTGGTAATGGCAAGCTTGCCATCATCATGGGTGGAGCCATAATTAGTATTGGCGCCTAATTGCTGCTGGGCATACTGCACATTACCCATGGACTGATTCCTAAAGTTTTGGGTGTCAAAGGTAATATTGCCATCGGCTGTTTCAGAACCAATCTTGGCGGCCCCGCCCTCAAAACCACTGGAGAAACTCGACATCAATTGACTCAAAGCAATACCACTACGACTTACAAAAGCCCAGGCAAGAAACGGCAACGACAACTGCAAAGCACTCATCCAGGTAGAAACATTATAGGCCGTATCCGCCAGAGCTGTCTGGGTAGCTATAGAAAATCCCCCAACATCAGTCAGTACACTCGCACTAGCTCTTTGCTGCGCTATATGCGCAATCCCATTAATAATTGCAGAAAACACCGGCCACAATTGCACCGAGATCACCATCTTTAACCACTCACATAAAAAAGAAATGCCCCTGGGCAAAAAAACCAACGGCAACAATACCAAAAACACCACCAGCAACAACGCAAACACCACCGCTTGCAACATCGGCATATAAGAACCAGCTACTGCCGCCTTGAGCAAAAAACCGGTATTCTGTTGCGCCGTTACCCTGGTGGATGAATAAGAAAGTAACTCTGGCGAAATACGCTCAATACCAAACTCTGTCTTCTTGTCATCGCGTGCCTCTCGATACGCATTGACCAATAACTGCTGCTCAAGGGCTCTTGAGGCAGATCCAGTCTGTTTGGCGATATTAACCCAAATATCTTGCGCCATTAGCTTAAGCGATGAACTCAGCTTCCTTTCACTGCTATCATTTGACCAGCCAAATATCTTGCTTAGTAAAGGACCAAGGCTTTTTTTTCCTTCAACAGCCATGGCACGCTTAACCCTAGAACAAGCTCTCTTGCAGCTTAAAAACTTAATTGTCCCACCTGGATCTTCCCAGTAAATACCCAACCAAGAATGAGCATTCTTTTCGACAAAACCAATAATATCATTAGTTTCCAACGCTTCTCGCCGCAATCCATTGATATTAGTCAAAACAAAAGGCAGACGAAAACATTGACGGGCAAAATCTTTCACATTCTTGCGTAAAGTCGGATCGGAAATTCGCACAAATCTCGCCTCAGATATCAGCTTTGCAGCAAAGGAGGGAACCGATGATTGATTTTGATAACCAGTAATAAAGATATCCTCAATTTGCTCCGTCAAGGCTCTGGAAAAAGAACTAGAAACAGAAGCAACCAAAGCAAGACCCAAGGGAACATTATCCACCCTGTCAGCCCGATAGGTTGGATCAACTGCATCAACGATATTTACCGAAGCCTTGGGCACTAAAAACAGACTGAGCAACAAATAACTGGGGATAAACCAGCTACTGGCAAAAAAACCCAGATTACCGCCGGGTAGCGCTTTTGCAGCAGCCCAAACCCCGCCTATTAACGCACTGACATAAACCACATTAGTAAAATAAGCCGAGTTACTCTTGGTCAATATGGCAATGCCGTTAAAGACTTTGTGGATTATCTCCCCTCCCCCGTAAGTGTAAATAATATCCATGCATCCCGCCTAACTATCTGTTGCCGCCTCAATGATATTTTCCAACGAGCGAATGTGCTGATTCAAACGCCAAATACCTTCATAATCTGCTTTCTGCATCATCGCCTGAATGCGCATACGCGCATGTTGCAAATTTTGCTTAAACTCCTTCACGGCTGAAGCATCTACTTGAATGCTCTCTAACTCCTCAACAGCCAACATAATCTCAGCGGCAATAGTATCAAACTGGGTTAAAATCAAAGAAATTGCGATAAATCGCGCCGCATCTCGTAGCAAAATCACATTGGCATGCGCGGCGGCGCAAACTTGTATGTACTTAAAAATCGGCACTGCATAAGCATCACCTAAAATGGCTTGCTCTTCTTTTGTCAAAGCAGCACCACTTAGATATTTCATTTGCAAGCTAGTAACTACCCGAATTACCCGCTGCGTCATGCCTTGAGCTTGGGAAATTCGCACTTTGACAGTTTTTGGCTTTAAACAAAGGCTCTGCTCATCACACACCAAACCAGAAGATTCGCCGCCTTCTAAATAGGCTTGAGAAAAATTAATGGCATCTGCCCGTGGAGAAATCTGATGCAGCCTATAAGTGTTACCTTCTTTTCTCGAGATAACCGTACCAACAATACTCATGATAAACTCGCAAACATCTTGGTCATCAGCATATTTGGGAATGCGTTTGAGAACCTTCCAAACCAAATTGTACTCTCCAGTGAGCAAGTCTTTATATTTCCTACCGTTGAGATAGGACTGCTGCTGTGTTTCACTACGGCATTTCGACATAGCTCCGTAAAAATCCGTCGAACTACCCCCACCTCTTGCTATATCCTGACACAGTGTCTCGCGCATTGCCCCCTGCTTGGGTAAAACCGCATCAAATATCGATTGTCGCATCCGACAGTCATCCAAAGTCATGTTGTTAATCATCTGCAAATAATGCCGCAGGTCAGACATCAAACCCTCAATCTGTGGGGCAAAGGTTTTCATCGCCAGCTGAAAACCATAAGTCGGCAAGCCTCTACCAACTCGCTGCAACATTTCCTTAAATTCCCGGGCATTCATAAAACTCATGCCGCCAAAACGCATGTCCATATTGCCGCAAGACCCCTGCCCTATCCCACTGGGAAGACGCACATTGAACGGCTGCACCGCTTTGTTCTTTTGCCGAACTGCAACTCCGCCCAAGGTATAATGCCCTACGGCCTGATCCCGAAACGATCCTGGGTCTGTATGATTGGCAGCAGCACCCAGCTTGGCAAACATATGCTCTAAACCGCCGGCCAAAGATGCAGACGGCAACAATAAAATCAGCCACAAGCAAACCAACAAACGGTTTTGCATAATCATGCCGCCACCAACTGCGGCAACAACAGTTCTAAATTCTGCAATAACTGTTCCTGCGTTACCATACCCCAAGCAACCGGTATAACCTGCATCGTACTTGGATTTGCCAAAAACAATGCTGGATAAACACCTTGTGGATTAATCAAGGCCAACGCGCCATTGTCCCTGACTACCTTGGCAATTCCTGCCATAACTCCGCCATCAGCAGCTATACCCTGCAACTCAAATCCATAGCTTTCTGCAAACCTGGCTACAACCGGTGCAAACCGATGACAATAAGGACAACTCTGCTTGAAAGCAAAAAATAACCCATAAGTTTTCGCAAGCTGTTTTAACTGCTCGGTTAACCGCTCTGCCCGCTGCTTTTGAGCAATTGCTTGATGCCAAGGATGTGGATTACCATTATGCGAATAGCCACTGCTTTGCAAAAGATGCGAAAGACTCCACATCTTGGCAAATTCCGTAGAACGAGCTTCAAATTCTAATTGCTTTTGCTTAACTTGGGTAACATTTGACAACGTAGGCTGCAAAAGAGCTGTGGCGAGGGTTTCTGCAAACTCCTTACGCATTAACTCAATACGCTCAGCATTGGTTTTGGGCGGCTTTAATTGCTGTTTTAAGTTTTGCCTTATTAACTGTTTTGCGGTTTCCTGCTTTAAAGGTTCGCTTTTAAAAAATTGCTGTTCCCGGTACCAAAGCCAGCCTTGCTCTGGTTTTTCTACAAAAGCCTTACAGCAGACAGGAACTGCCTGCACTATACTGCAACAAAGCGATAAGCCAATCCTACATAACCACTGCATTGCTGACCCCCGTTACGTTTTTTCTGCCACTTTTTGTTTGTCCTGGTGTTAATGACCTCGGTGGTAACTGCTTCGTTGCTACCTGCTCTGGATGAAAGCGTTTTGCCATTCCTTTGATTTTTGCACCGGCATTGTGTTGCAACTCTGTGGTGAACTTTTTAAAATCTGGTTTATTGGTTTTATGCATGATGTCTTCAAACACCTCACGCAAATCGAGCTTGGAAAAATCCACCCGGCTGATTTCTGCAACCGTCAAACCGCGACAATTGGGATATTTAGGATCACCCCAACCCATACCCAATTGCCCCCTGCCCTGCTCTTGCACAATCCGCACCAACTTCGAGCCAAAGCAACAAAAACTGGAACGCTTGCGCAGACAAATTCCTAATTTTTTCTTGGCGCAGAATGTACCGACAAACACACATTTACGCTGACCGCGTAATTGCGCCAGCTGTCTTTCTTCTGCTTTACAGGTATAGCCAAAAGTCTTGCCCCAACCCTTGCCGGTGCCACAACAATCCCTAAAGCTCAAACAATCCTTGCGGCAACTACGCACCTGACCTGTAAAAATGGTAATCGGATGTTTAGTCATGCCCTTTGACATCTCTTTCAAAATGGCCAATTTTGAAATCGCTTCAGCAAAATCCTGATTCGGAGCCCAAGCATGTTCATCACAATTGCTATCAAGACAAAAAGGCACAGGACCTGTTAAAGAAGATCCCTGCACTGTTTCTAGAACGTGTTCACACTCAAAAGTTTGCGTGTATTCAACACAGGTGCCCTGTAACTTGGTTTTACAACGGCTGTCGATCTGCCGGCAACCCCTACGCCTTAAGTCACCACAGGTGTTTTTCGAGGGAAAGCTACATTTGTAGGTGCGTTTTTTCTTCCACCAATCCCTGATTATCGGATGACCATTAATCTCCCTGGTTTCCGGTCCTTCTAAGATTTGTTCATCTACATACTCGCATAAGCCCTTATCAGCTTGTTTTTCCAATGATCTACACCGATCTCCTATACGTTCATGAATATCCTCATCTTTTAAAATGGTTCTGTATGTAATATCAATTTGAGCTGTAAAATTAAGCCACAACCAAGAATATCCGTTTGATGTACTAACACTTAAAGTACCATTTTGTGAAAGAGAAGCACTGCCACTGACAAGCTTCAGAGATTCAACTCTATCTCTCAGTTCTTCAGGAAGAGGAGAAGAAATAGATGTACTCGCTGCATAATGCCCAGGATTGTTTGGATTTGAGGAGTCATATTTTTGCCCCGTGATAACATTTCTACTCAATCCCCCTGACCAACCATGTGAATACACAGGTACCGAAACTCGATGAATTTGAGTGCGCGGAACATCAATCCTAATCTGCCGCGTTTGCGTACAGGCATAATACGTTGGCCCCCTCGCCTCTTCGCATTCATGCACCGTTGTTTTAACTGATTTTGTGGTACGTCGCAGGCTTTCCTTGGCCTTAATCTTATCCAAAGCGTGCGTCACGATATAATCACCGGCTTGGATAAATTCGTTTTTCTCATCGAATAAATACATCGGCCTTTGGTTGGCAGCCTCCTGTAAACTACCACTCACTTGTTTGGCCATATCACTTGAGTTTTCATTGCCTCCAATAAACAAGGAACTTGCATCATTTTCCATTGCCGCTGAATCATTGAAATACCGCTGCTGCGCGCAATTACCAGCTGCCCCAGCAAGGGGGGCAAGCTGCGAGTGATCAGCAGTGCCTGCTTCACTTTGAGCAAAGCTCTTGCCCGCATTGTAGCTGCGTTGATCACTGGCAGCGGCAGATTTAAATACAATAAACAGTAACAACAAGCAAACTCCTTTCATCTTTCATCCTCATATTATTGATCTTCTCTTATTGGCTTGACAAGTTTTTCCAGGGCCAGTTGCAGCTCTGGCTGCTGACTGACTCCTGCAAACTCTTGCAAAACATGTTGCAGCGAAACATGCCCAACCAGGCGATTGCTTGGCTGGCCGTCTGTAAGCCAAATAAAGCTGGGAACCTGCTGAACTTTATATTTCGTAAACAAATCAGGATCGATATCCAGCTCGATTCCCAATTGCCTCAAGCGCTGCTGCGTAACCTTAAATGAATCATCAAGCAACCCCCTAACCAGCAAACGACCACCAACTTTTTTGACATCCCTAGAGTAATTCCGCAAAGTCAACTCCGGCATTGAAAAACTCACAAACACCAGCAAACCACTCGAGTTAGCAAGGTTATCAGCCTCTGAAGCAGCAGCACTGATTGCCGCATGACCAGTACAGGTTCCAGCAACGCCTGAACTCTTACAAACCCGACCCTGCTGCATCTTAAACCCACCAGAAAACTGCCCTGAAGCCTTTCCTGTAAGCGACTCACGTAAGTAACTCAACGCTTCCTCCTTAAAATGCTGTGCTGCTTTACTTGCTTCTTGCTGATTTTCCAGCGTAGAATATGCTTGGTTTTCTCCAAAACTGGGGCAGGTAATCAGTAAAGAAATCACTAGAAAAGCTCTTGACATTAACTGCCTCCTACAACAAACAACAGTCACGTTTACGCCAGA
Source organism: Pseudomonadota bacterium (assembly GCA_039714795.1). NCBI lineage: Bacteria > Pseudomonadati > Pseudomonadota > Pseudomonadota bacterium. Next base: position 11,369 of record JBDLIP010000042.1, read on the forward strand.
CCAGATAACCAAAGTCCTCACCCTTATAGGGAAACTCTCGGCCACCTTGCCAAAGCACTTCTGTGGCTCCTAGTGCCTGACATCGATTTGTTTGCGGAATTGGATACGTCATTTGCGTGCGATATTGGCTTTTGCGTATAATTGGCATCGGATACTTGCCGCACAAACCCAACTTACCATAATAACCCCAAAGCAATCCTTCTCTGTGCAATTTGGCAATCATCCTGGTTGTGGCTAATAAACTGGCTTGCACACCGCCAGAGTGATCAGCTATTGTCCCGGTAAATGGATAAACACTTCCCTGACAACCACCACACCAAAACAAAATATCCAACGGCAGCTTAGCAGAAGCGGCTGCACAATCGGCAATACAGGCCATCTGCGCTATATGACTGCCAAACAGCAAAGCCTCAGGGTTGATAATGGCCGACTTCTCATCATCGTTCCAAAAAGGATCCACCTCAGTTAGATAAGCCAGATCAATAGCGTTATTTTCCAAGCAAGCAAAATCTAGCAAAACTTCCAGCCAGTACAAAATTGGATAGACATACCAATGCACATGATAAAAAGAGCGCTTATGCCGAGTATTTGGATGCGGCGCTACCTGACCCCTGCCCTTAATGCCAGTATTGGCAAGCTGCGTGCCCCCCATGTTTACCAAACAAAAAGGCGTCCGCGTCACATCTACAAGACGAGCCGGCTCCCAAAAAGAAACCGGAATGCCCGGAACAGGCACCGGAATGCCTGGACGCTTACACACACATATTGGACTTCTGGGGGATTTAGGATCAGGACCACCACTCATTACCTTAACCCCAGCAATACGGATCGGAAAGATACACTTCCAACAAATATCTGTAATTGGATTGAGCATCCGGCCATGACAATTACCAGCCTTTAAGGGCGCGGCCAATAAAATCAACAGCGTGAACCAGGCTAACCTAATATACATTAACGACTTCGCAACGGTGCTTATCTGCAATGCCACTTTTGCCATGACATTTGGCAAAATCCGCCAACCGCTCTTACAACCTACCAACCAATTCGGCCTGCGATTATTTAATGTCATGCTTGTTTCCTCCTGGTAAAATTGGCTGCAGCTCTTCCACAAGCAAACTCTTGCCTACTTGCGAAATTCGGCAGGGAACCTGACGAATGCCGAACTTTTTTACAATGCGCCCACCCTGATCAAAGTACACAGGACGATCCAATTGACGGCTTAACTCAAGCGGCCGCCCGTTGATGAGCACGAGCGTGTTTCGAAGAGACTTGTCTCGAAGAGATTGGCTCCAACGTACCTGTTCAACATCATCGCCATCGATCAACAACAACGGGGTGCCCCAAGCAACGTAATCCAGTGGATTAATTCGTGTGCCTTTAGCGGCAATCAGACGGCCTTGATGATCTTGCAGGTCTTCCTGCACCACAAGGGTTGGATCGTATCTGTAACTTCTAGACTCTTGGGTGTGCCGCAAACCAGCAACCACGCTTGGCCGTTCCATACTCTTTTTTACCCGAACACCTATCTCTTGATTGATGTGGGCAAGTTGCCCGGAAGCCTTGATGCTTTGCAAACGGTCTGCAAGCACATGCAAAAGATTACGTTCTTGAATGGCAAAAGTCTCCCCCTGCACCCCAAAATCTTTGGCATGCAAATCACAAACAGCCAGTAACAGAAACACAATAAACCCTAAAGTCCGGCTACCCTTAAAAAACAACCTACATTGGCAAAACCAAGTGCGCATAATCACAACGCCTCTTGGTTTTCTTTAACAAAGGCTGCTGCGCAACCATGACGTTCGGCTAGAACCGATTCTATCGACTCTTCAACTCCCAAACCTTGATTTTTAAACTTAACAATCTCTGCATAA
>JBDLIP010000043.1 GCA_039714795.1 Pseudomonadota bacterium
CTTCTGATTTCTGACATGAAACCCCTGCCAAAAAAATCCCATGCTCATCTGCAAGTCGAATCACCTCAGATTTATCCAAAATCTGCACGCCTCCTGCTTCAACAGCAATGCCCCGTAATCCAGATGCTACTGTCAAACGCACTGTCTTTGAACCAATGGTTGGCAGATCCACCCGGCGCTCTTGCCCAGGTTTTGCAATTTTAATCAACACCCCTCCAGGGCCTGGTCGCCTTAACTCTGCACATCTTTTTATCAACGCATTGGTTCCCTCAACCGCCTCAACACCTAAAACAATGCCCTGCTGCACAATAACAGACTGCCCAACATCAGCGCGTCCCAGATGTGTTGCAATCTCTAAGCCACGGGCAATATCTTGTTCTGCCTGTTCATCAGGACGATGGGCTCCCGAAGCTCCTGCAGATGCTAAAATTTCATCGCCGATAATATCTTCAACGCCAATCACCCGGAATCCTTCTTTTTCTAATTCAGCAGTCAAAATGCGAAAAATACTGTCATCACCTCGAGCATGCTTGGCAAGCTTGGCAAGCCACTTTGCCCCGACTCGATCGGGTCGCAATTCTGTCCAAGAAGGTCTACGAATGCCACCTGCAAGCACAAGTTCTTCAACACCTGCAACTCTCATATAGCCCAGAGCCTTGCCAACAGCCCCTAGCCTCACCCATGCGTGATCACTACCATCAAGTGTTTGTGGATCTGTTTGTCCCTTGAATGCGAGGACAAAATAGGGTCGATTGATCTTCCTACATCGCTCAATAACGCAACGCGGCAAGTCATCATTACCAGCAATGATACCTAATTTGGGAAGATCAACTCTCATGAGAGTCAACTAGGCACAGAGGACATAGCAGTACGCAACCGAGCTGTGTCAGCTCCATATTCTGGCATGCAAAGGTTGCGAGCTGAGTCAGCTTGAATGAAATCCAAAATCTCTTTTACCTTGGCTTGATCTGCGTGCAACTGTACAGCTTGCTCAACTCGTTCTACCAGGGTCCCTTTTTCCTTATCAAAGATTAAATCATACGCTTGCAAAATCTGTTCCAACTCATCCCTAGGGATTCCTTTGCGGCGCATTCCCACAATATTGAGCCCTGCAAGATTTGCCGGCCGTCCCATCACCAGTGCATATGGGATAACATCATAACTGATTCCTGCCATACCGCCAATAAACGCATGATTGCCAATACGTACAAACTGGTGTACTGCCGCCAACCCACCAATGGTCACATTATTACCAACTGTGATATGCCCGCTCAAAGTTGCATAATTAGCCATATTGACCCGATTACCAATATGGCAATCGTGAGCCACGTGTGCTCCTGCCATGAACAAACAATGATCTCCTACAGTAGTTTTTAAACCACCACCTTTGGTACCAGGTTGCATGGTCACATATTCGCGGATACGGTTATATTTACCAATCGTTAGAGTTGAATGTTCGCCATCATATTTTAAATCTTGCGGCGGCAGGCCAATGGAAGCAAACGGGAAAATCTCAGTCCCCTCCCCTATTGTTGTGTGTCCATCAACGGTCACGTGTGAGCGCAAACGAACATTATCACCAAGGATGACGTTGTCACCGATGCAGCAATATGGACCTACCTGTACCCCCGCACCAATTTCAGCATCAGGCGAGATAATTGCGGTAGGATGTATATTTTCTGGCATAACTATTTTAACGCTCTAAGACTATTGATTAACAATCATTGCTGTATATGTAGCTTCAGCATGTACTTTATCATCCACATATGCATAACCTTCAAATTTCCACATATTTGCTCTGTGGTGAATTTTCTTTACCCGTAATTGCAAACTATCTCCAGGAACAACGGGTTTGCGAAAACGAGCACTTTCGATAGACATAAAATAGACAAGTTTCCCATGGGCATCATCACCCAACGAATAGATGACTAATGCACCTGCTGTTTGCGCTAAAGCCTCAACGACGAGTACCCCAGGCATAACCGGGCGGCCTGGAAAATGGCCAGCAAAAAATGGTTCATTGATCGAAACGTTTTTGATACCCACCGCACTTTCACCCTTAACAATTTGTGTCAAACGGTCAATCATCAGCATTGGATACCGGTGGGGGATTAACTCCTGAACCTGCTCAACGTCCAACTCAATATCTTCAACCGATGTTAAGAAAACCTTTTTTAATTGATCAACTGACATCTGCCTTTCTCCTTTTTCCTTGAGCGAGTCTTTGCAGAGCAACACTTTGGCGATGCCAAAGGTGGGCTGATACAGCCGGACTCCCGCCCACAGCAGCGCCTTCGGGAACATCACGCATCACTCCACTTTGCGCAGCAATTCGCGCTCCTTTACCAATATTCAAGTGCCCAGTTAGTCCCGCTTGCCCTGCAATGGCAGCAAAATCACCAACTTGGGTGCTACCAGAAATGCCAACTTGAGCTACCACTACACACCCCTTACCCAAACGCACATTGTGAGCAACCTGTATCAGGTTATCCAAACGAGATCCAGCACCAATTACAGTATCATGCCCGCTACCTCGATCGATAGTGGTGTTGGAGCCAATTTCTACACCATCTTCGATAAGCACCCGGCCAAGCTGAGGAACCTGGATGTGACCTGCATCATCCATATAAAAACCAAAACCGGCTTGTCCAATGCATGCACCAGGATAGACCACAACGCCACGTCCTAAGATACTGTGGCTAATCGTCACGTTTGCACCAATTGAGCAACCATTGCCAATGACAACACCACAGCCGATCACAGTATTGGCTGCCACATGCACATTGTCACCAATTTCAGCTTTAGGTCCAATAACTACTCCCGACTCAAAAGTGCATCCATCTCCGAGCTTGGCAGAAGAATCAATCGGCGTCGAAGAACCTTGGTCAAGCTTAAAAGCCTCCGGATAAAAGGCAGTGGCTATCAGCGCGTAGGCTCGATAAGGCGACGAGCTCAACAAAGCCACAGAAGTTTTAGGTACTAAATTTTTGTGATCATGATGGACAATGCAAACTCCCGCTTGAGATACTTGCAATTGTTCCTGGTATTTAGAATTGTGAAATACGGAAACATGCTGTAGCTGCGCTATGTCCATCGGCGCAACATCATGAAAAAGGCTGGAATCATCCACCCCAGAAGGCAAAGGCTGAGCAATTTCGGCTTCTGCAATTTGGGCCATTTTCCCTATAGAAAACGGCCCATAGTTTTTAAAAAAGCGATCATCTGCCATCTTTAAAGAAAAATTACCTAGGTTGCTGCTGCTGCCTTTTCAGTAGTGATTTTCTTTGCAGTTTTTGTTGTTGCTGGAGTTTTTGCTTTAGCAGTTTTTGCCGCTTTAGAAATCTTTGCCATTGCTGGGGTTTTTACTTTAGCAATTTTCACGTTGATTGTCGGAAGCTGCTTGTTGAGCACAACAATTACCTCATCGGTAATATCCGACTTTGGATCATACGTAACGGGGAAAGAAGAAGGCAGCACAAGAGAAAAGCCACGGGATATACGAATTTTCTCTGAAATATCAACAACCGCTCCACGAACTCGCTCCATGGATGTTTGCGCAGCTTGCTGCAACTCACTGTTACGCGTCATTACAGTCCGTTGAAGGGCTGCAACTTTTGCATCAAAGTCAGCTTTCTTTTTCTCAAAAGCCTTTGCATCCAGCTTTTTCTCATCCTTAACTAACTGATTATTAAGGTCCCGCAGAGATTGTTCCTGCTTTTTTATTTCCGCTTGAAAATCTTTTTGGTATTTTTCCATCTGCGAATTTACAGCCTTGGCAGCCTTAGCTTCAGCAATGATTCGATTGACATCCAAGATAGCAATTGCAGCCCCTTGCTGCGTCGTTACATCCTTTGCCATTCCATCCTTTGCGCCGCCGGCACATACCTGCCCTGCGCCAAAAGCCGTGATAGCTGCAACTGCAACACCCATTGCTGCATTGCGAAATGATTTTTTAAAAATTGATACATTCGTCGTCATTGTTAAAACCTCGTTCCAAATCCAAAGTGCACTGTTCTGCGCCGATCATGTGCTTCCTTTTGCACAGCTCGTGCAAAATCGACATGAATCGGCCCTATCGGCGAAACCCAGGTGATACCTGCTCCCACCGAAACACGGGGTGACGAAGTCTGTAGCACTTGATCTTTTGGCTCTTCCGCGTCCCATACGCTACCAATATCAGTGAAAATACTTCCCTTCACCCCAAACTCTCTCGGCAAACCTATGGGAAATTCGAGCTCTGCCGTAGCTAGATAGTACTTTGTACCACCCAAAGGATCAAGTGTTTTCTTGTCTCTGGGGTCAACGCCGCTTTCTCTAAAGCCTCGCATCCAACCATCACCACCCATATTGTAACGATCAACGATACGTACTGGCTTTCCTAGACCATTCATAATACCCGTATTCGCCTTCAATCCCAAAACCCACTCTTCGATGATTGAATAAAGATATCCTCCATAAAAGTCATTCTTGGCATAACGCACATTTCCGCCAACACCTGCCAGTTGGTTCGACATACCTATATAATAACCTGAAGTTGCATTAATCGGGCTATCTCTTCGATCATATGACAATCCATGACCAATCATAGAGGTCGTTGAGTTACCAGCTTGCTCTTGGATAAACTTAGATGCACCAGCATGAACATTGGTCACACGGTCAGTTCGCAACTCATAAAACCAATTCTGCGACAGGTAATCGGTTATATTGTATCCCATACGCAATCTTCCACCAGTCCGCTGGTGCTCAAAGGCAGAGCCAAAATATTTTTTCGAAGCCGAGTTAAAAACATCAAATCCTGCACGTAACGGTTTGTCCAAAAAATAAGGCTCGGTAAACCCTAAATCAATTTGGTGCCGCTTTTTCGACAAAGTAAATTTAAGGCGTAAATCTTGACCGCGTCCCAATAAGTTGCGTTCACGATATCCCACATCACCCAAAAAACCTTCAGCGGTGTTGTAACCACCTGCAACCCACAATTCACCAGTTGATTCTTCTTCCTCTACTTCAACAATCAAATCTACCTTATCTGGAGCGTCTGCTGTTTGTTGGGTAATTGTCACCTTTTTGAAAAATCCGAGGTAGCGAATACGGCGCTCGGATTGCTTGATCCGATGCGCATTGTAGGCATCGCCTTCGAACAATTTCATCTCACGCCTGATAACATCCTCATCGGTCACAAAGTTCCCTTTGACCAAGATGCGATTGATATAAACACGGGGGCCCTCATTGATTTCAAAAGTGACTCCAATAATCTGCTCTTCTTCTAAACGATTGGGTTTAGGCACAATATCAACGAAAGCATAACCCTGACCGCCCAGATACTCAATGATGGCTTCAATACTTTTGTCGATTTCTTTAGTGTTGTACCAATCCCCGGTGGCTACAGTTAAAAGGCCTTCTAACTCCTTAGCATCAACCTTTTCGATTTTAGAATCGACCGTTAGCTCACCAAATTTGTAGCGTTCACCTTCCTCCAAGGTAAATGTGATAAAGAATTCTTTTTGATCCGGTGTCAGCTCAGCAACAGCAGACTTCACCCTGAAGTCAGCGTAACCATGCTCAAGATAGAAGCGCCGCAGCAGCTCTTGGTCATAGGCCAAACGGTCTGGATCGTAGGTGTCATCAGAAGTTAAAAACCGATACCACCTGGACTCTTTTGTCTGAATTGCAGTCTCTAACTTGCTGCTGCTAAAAGCTTTGTTGCCAACAAACAGAATTTTTTCAACTTTGGTAATTTCCCCCTCTTCGATCTCAAAAACCACATCCACACGATTTTGATCGCGGCGAATAATCTTGGGCGAGACTTTTGCCGCAAAGTATCCTTTCAGTCGGTAGATGTCATGCAATGTCTTTGTGTCACTTTTCAGCTTGGTAAGGGTGTAAACTTGCCGCGGTTTTAAACGAATCAGCTCTTTCAGAATATCATCTTCGATTTCATCATTCCCCTCAAAGGTCAACTGGTTCACCATGGGATTTTCAACCACCGCAATTACAATTTTACCTCCATCACGGTGCACCTTGACGTCAGCAAAGTAACCGGTATTAAATAGATCTTTAACGATCTTATCCAAAACAAATTGGTTAACCGATTCTCCTGGAGTAAGCTTTATACTGGAGAGAATCGTTGAACTTTCAATGCGCTGGTTGCCTTCAACCACTATATCTTTAATGGACGCGGGACTAGCTATAGCAGCGCTTGTGACAAAAGCCGCAAGACACAATTGACACAAAAAAAATCTTAACACTCTTAATCTCATAGACATTCTCTCAATTCAACTCACTATTTTAAGAAAACAGGCTAGCGATTTTCTGAAACACCTGCAATTTGCGTAAATCATTCCATGTGGCAAACAGCATCAAAGCCAATACCATGAAAAAACCGATGCGAAACCCATATTCCTGTGCACGTTCACTTAAAGGACGACCGCGTATAGCTTCAATAAAATAAAACAACAGATGTCCTCCATCCAACATCGGAATGGGAAACAGGTTGATCAGTCCAAGATTCATTGAAATAAATGCCATAAACCAAAAGAAGGTAGCAAAATCAACAGTTGCATACTCACCAGTAATCTTGGCAATGCCAATGGGCCCAGTCAGTCCCTTAGCGCTCACCTGGCCAATAATCATCCGTCCCAAAAACTTTATCGTTTCCCAGGATTTAGCCAAAACAAATTCACCAGCATAGTACCAAGAGCTTAAAAATGAACGCTTTACCTGAGCCGTACTCGGGTATACCCCAATTAAGCCAATTGATTTTTCGGCGCCAGAATCATCTGTGATAACTTGCTCTTCAGGTGTCAGGGTAAAGGAAAGCTGCCTGCCTGGACGACGCACCATAAATTCTAATTCTTGTCCTGCATTTACGGCAACAGTCTTGCGCAACTCTTCAAAGGTCTGAATCGATTTTCCATCAATGGCAATGATCTCATCACCCGGCTGAAGTCCTGCACGAGCAGCCGCTGTGTCTGGCAAAACAGCACCCAATTTAGAACTTTCCGAAGGAAGCGTTTGCCCAACTGTTGTATAGAGCACAGCAAGAATAAGAACAGCAAAGATATAGTTAAAAACTGGGCCAGCAGCAGAAACCTGAATGCGTTGCCACACCGTTTTGTGAAAAAGGGAACCCTTTTTTTCCTCTTCAGTCATCTTGGCAATGGCTTTGGAATCAGGTTGACTGGCGGCATTTACATCACTCGCCATCTTAACGTAGCCACCAAGGGGAACCAGGCTAAATTTCCAACGAGTCCCTGCTTTGTTGCTGTAGCCAAAAAGCTCAGGACCAAAGCCAATTGAGAAAACATCGACTCTAACTCCATTTAGTCGCGCTAACAGGTAGTGTCCAAATTCATGCACAAACACAACGATTGTGATCATCACCATAAAAGGTATTAGATAGAGGTAGAGCCATTCAAAAGACATGTGTTAAACCTTGTTCGAAAATTGAAATTTTTATCCACGATTGAAGAAAAACTACACCATCCTGATTCGTTAAGAAAGGGTAAAAATCAGAGCCGACATATCAGAATTGAAAAGATACATAGTCACGCGCCTAGATCATTATCTAGGGCGCACATTTTTCCCAGGATAGAAGGGAAGTGGAGTGGAATGGAAAATGCAGCGAGCCGGGATGATGGCAGTCGGAGGTCGAATTTTGAACACGTCACCCCGTATCAACAACAAAATCTTGACGCTTATCGATGTATACGCTATACAGTAACTGTACTCTGTCTTGCAGTGCTGAATATGGGCTGTGAGATTAAGAGCTTCTTTAGTCTAAAACTGATAAAGAATGGAGTTAAACAGATGCAATTTAGACCCTTACATGATCGCATTCTTGCGCGTCGCATTGAGCAAGAAGAGAAAACCGCTGGTGGTATTATCATTCCAGACACTGCCAAGGAAAAGCCCATCGAAGCTGAAGTGATTTCAGCAGGACCTGGTGCTCGAGACGAGTCCGGTAATATTCGGCCCCTAGATGTCAAGACCGGAGACCACGTGCTTTTCGCTAAATGGTCCGGCACAGAAGTCAAAATTGATGGGGAAGATCTTTTGATTCTCAAAGAGTCAGATGTTCTTGGTATCGTCACACGCAGCAAAGCTGCTTAAATAAATTTTAGGAGATAAAGATTATGTCAGCAAAAGAAGTACGTTTTTCATCTGAAGCGAGAAACAGCATGCTCAAGGGTGTCGACATCCTGGCAAATGCTGTTAAAGTTACACTAGGTCCTAAGGGACGCAACGTTGTTTTGTCAAAGAGTTTTGGCGCTCCTCGTATCACCAAAGACGGTGTAACCGTTGCCAAAGATATTGAACTTGAAGAAAAATTCGAAAACATGGGCGCACAGATGGTGCGCGAAGTTGCCAGCAAGACCAATGATATTGCTGGAGATGGAACAACAACTGCCACTGTTCTTGCGCAATCTATTGTTCGTGAAGGTGTGCGCGCCGTTGCTGCTGGAATGAATCCAATGGACCTTAAACGCGGAATTGACCTTGCCGTTCAAGCCATCACAGCTGATCTGCAAAGCCGCTCAAAGCAAGTATCCACCAACGAAGAAATTTCTCAGGTGGGCACGATTTCTGCCAACGGTGAAGCTGAAATCGGAAAAATGATCGCCCATGCCATGGAAAAGGTTGGCAAAGAGGGTGTCATTACCGTAGAAGAAGCCAAATCGCTAGAATCTGAGCTTGAAGTGGTTGAGGGTATGCAATTCGATCGTGGATATGTCTCCCCTTACTTCGTAACCAATTCAGAGAAAATGACCTGTGATCTTGAAGATCCTTATATTCTGATCCATGAGAAAAAGCTTTCAGGGCTGCAAGCTATGCTTCCCCTGCTTGAGAAAGTAGCACAATCTGGACGTCCGCTATTGATCATTGCTGAAGATGTTGAAGGCGAAGCCTTGGCGACTTTGGTTGTTAACAAACTCCGCGGCGGCTTGAAAGTCGCAGCTGTTAAAGCACCTGGTTTTGGTGACCGCCGTAAATCCATGCTCGAAGACATTGCCATCTTGACCAACGGTCAGTTGATTTCTGAAGACATGGGCATCAAGCTTGAAAGTGTGACTGTCGATATGCTTGGTCGCACCAAAAAAGTTGCTATTAACAAGGAAAACACAACCATTGTTGATGGTGCTGGTGATAAGAAATCAATTGAAGCACGTTGTAACCAGATTCGCGCTCAAGTTGAAGAGACTACTTCTGACTATGATCGTGAAAAATTGCAAGAACGTCTTGCAAAACTATCCGGTGGTGTGGCAGTCGTCCACGTTGGTGGTGCTACAGAAGTTGAGGTAAAAGAACGCAAAGACCGCGTTGAAGACGCGCTAAATGCAACCCGTGCTGCTGTTGAGGAAGGTGTTGTCACTGGTGGTGGATCAGCTCTGCTTTATGCCGTTCATGCACTAGATAACATCAAGACGGCCAATGAAGATCAGCAGGTGGGTATCAATATTATCCGCCGCGCTTTAGAGGCCCCTGTGCGCCAGATTGCCCAAAATGCTGGTGAAGATGGCTCCGTCGTTGCTGGTAAGCTCAAGGAAAGAAACGACGTTAACCTTGGTTTCGATGCACAGCTTAGCGAGTTTCGCAATATGTTTGAGGCTGGAATCATCGACCCAACCAAAGTGGTTCGCGCTGCATTGCAAGATGCCGCATCCATTGGCGGTCTGTTGGTTACAACAGAGGCCATGGTCGGTGATATCCCCGAAGATAAAGACGCCACTGCTGGCGCAGCAGCAGCTGCCGGTATGGGTGGCATGGGCGGAATGGGTGGTATGGGCGGAATGTACTAAACCCCCTACCCCATTCGTTGGATTACGAAAAGCCAGGTTGCTTGCGGCCTGGCTTTTTCTTTGTTGCAGGCAGAACTCAAGTCAGCAAAAGAACGATTAGAAGAAGCTAGGGAAGGCATTAGTTACGAAACATTTTTCTTGTAGAGCATATGCGCCCTTTTTTCAAACGCATGAATCATTTTCTTTACTGCTTCGTTAAAAAAGAAGCTCATGGCTTGTTGAACCATCGACGAATGAAAAGCAAAATCGATATAGAAATCCACTTCGCAACTACCATCAGGTAAATCTTTAAATTTCCAGTGATTGTTCAGATATTTCAACGGTCCAGATTTGTATTGCACATCCACTAAATGGTGCGGGTGCAACGTTACTTTTGAACGAAAACTTTCTTGCAGCATTTTATAACCAATAATTAAATCGGCTTCCAAAAAGTCATTCTCTCGCTTTGTAATTCTACACCCCATGCACCATGGTAAGAACTCTGGGTACTTTTCAACATCGGCAACAAGCCCGTACATTTGCTTGGCGGTGAAGGGGAGGATGCGTTTTTCGGCGTGGGTATTCATGGCAGAGGTCAGAGGTCAGAGGTCGGATAACAGAAAACATCTGTCTCTTTATCTATGCCCTCTAATCTCTGATCTCTGTCCTCTGTCCTCTGACCTCTGGCCTCTGATAACTTCCTAAAATCCTCCCCCGCATGATAACTCGACCTTGTCATTGGCGACGCTGCGACCATCAAAAATCCCTTGGCTTTGGCTTGCAATTCATACGAGTCAAACTCATCAGGAGTTACAAACTTAAGAACAGGGTGATGCTTGGGAGATGGCTGTAAGTACTGACCAATGGTCATAAAATCCACATTTGCCATTCGTAAATCATCCATTAATTGCAATACTTCATGCCGCTCTTCGCCAAGTCCTACCATAATACCTGACTTGGTAAACATATTTGAATCCATTTGTTTGACACGATCCAACACCCGCAACGAATGATAGTATCTGGCACTCGGGCGCACCGATGGATAAAGCCGTGCTACTGTTTCTAGATTATGGTTGAACACGTCAGGCCTTGCATCTACAACTACCTCCAAAGCACCTTCTTTTTTCAAAAAATCAGGGGTTAGAACCTCTATAGTGGTGTTTGGATTGGCTTTGCGAACCTCTTGAATGGTGCGGGCAAAGTGATAGGCGCCTCCATCTGGTAGGTCATCGCGGTCTACAGAAGTAATTACCACATGCGAAAGGTCAAGTTCGGCCAACGTTTGCGCCACACGCTCGGGTTCTTTTGGGTCAAGTTGATTTGGTTTACCTGTGGCCACATCACAAAAACGACAAGCTCTGGTGCAAATGCTGCCCATGATCATAATCGTGACATGCTTTTTGGCCCAGCACTCACCAATGTTTGGACAAGATGCTTCTTGGCAAACCGTATTGAGTTTTGCTCTACGCACAATTTCAACCGTATCGTGATATTCCTTGGAAACAGGAGCTTTGACCCGAATCCAATCCGGTTTCTTTGTTAGTCCTGGTGCTGCTTGCACGACCTTCTCCACCATTATCACATGTGAATTACTTGACCAAAAGCATCCAACACCGACTCATGCATCATCTCCGACAAAGTCGGATGCGGAAAAATGGTATGCATCAAATCTTGTTCTGTAGCCTCAAGTGATTTTGCAATCGCAAAGCCCTGGATTAGCTCAGTCACTTCTGCGCCAATCATGTGCGCGCCCAACAATTCTCCGGTTTTGGCATCAAAGATTGTTTTGACCAAACCCTCAGGTTCCCCCATCGCCAAGGCTTTACCATTGGCCATAAATGGAAAACGCCCAACTTTGATCTCGCGCCCTTCAGCTTTTGCTGCTTCTTCAGTCAAACCAATGCTCGCCACTTGTGGAGAGCTATAAGTGCATCCAGGTATGTTCGCGCGCTTCATTGGGTGAATGCCTTTCAAGCCTGCAATTTTTTCAACCGCTAGCACTCCTTCATGACTGGCCTTGTGCGCCAGCCAAGGGGCACCTGCCACATCACCAATGGCATAAACCCCAGGCTCTTCAGTCTGGCACCAAGGATTGGTGGCAATATTTCCTTTTTCCAACTTTACTTTCGTATGCTCTAGCCCTAAATTTTCTGTATTAGCTTGAATGCCGACAGCCAGCAAGACTTTATCTACTTTTAAATCAACGGCCTTACCTGTTGCAGGCTCTATCTGAGCAACCACGCCATCCTTATCTGCCTTCACACCAGTCACCTTAGCGCTGGTGTGAATCTTAATACCCTTGGCTTCAAAGCTCTTACGCGCTAGTGCTGAAATTTCAGCATCTTCCACAGGCAGAATGCGATCCACCACTTCAACGACGGTTACATCGGTACCCAATGCGTTGTAAAAACTAGCAAACTCAATACCTATAGCCCCAGAGCCAATCACTAACAAAGATTTGGGTTGTGCCTGGGGAACCATCGCTTCTTTATAGGTCCAAATATTTTCTCCATCCGGCTCAATTCCTGGCAGCGAGCGGGCCCTGGCACCGGTGGCAATAATCACATTGGCAGCAACAACCGCCTCCACAGATTTACCCCCTTTTTCGACTGCAAGTTTATGCTTGCCCTGCTCTTTATCTATAAATTTTCCAAAGCCATCTACTACCTCAACTTTGTTCTTTTTCAAAAGATGCTGAACGCCTTTAGAAAGTTGCTGGGATACGGCGCGTGATCTCTCAATCACTTTAGCAAAGTCAACTTCAATGTCACCGCTAACCTTCAAACCAAAATTCTCAGCATGCGCAAATACCGATTTAATTTCTGCTGTACGCAGTAGTGCCTTGGTAGGAATGCAACCCCAATTTAGACAAATTCCACCCAGGTGGTTGCCTTCAATCACGGCAACTTTTAGCCCCAATTGACTGGCACGAATCGCTGCCACATAACCACCAGGCCCGGCACCTATTATTGCAACATCTACTGATTTATTGCTCATAGTCAATTGCACTCCTCAAACTTCAAACTCGATTTTAACTCTACTGCCCCACCTTAGCGGGAAATGATCAAATTGCCCCTTGGATCATCTCGACCCAGCCCTCTTTTAGCTAAATTTTCCAAGTTAAAGTAGGGCTTTTCAGAAAACAGAGCTTTAACGAGCGTCGTTTTAGCCGACCGCCTTGGCCCCGTCGCTGAAACAATGGGGAACACTGTCGCAAGCTACCGGATATAATTTGCAATCTCACGGTTAACCATCGGATTCATCCATATTCAATTCTGTGCAAATTATAAGTCAGATTTATAATTTGTACAACTTTTATAGTTGTGCTGTCGGTAACCCCTTTTTGAACCATGCCAAAGTTCAGGGCTGTTCAGTGAAACCAACACGGCCGTCATCCTGAACGCTGATTTTCCGAACGTGCGACTGTAAGTCGCACGAATTGGAAAATCTTTGCGATTC
>JBDLIP010000044.1 GCA_039714795.1 Pseudomonadota bacterium
GAGGGGGGCAAAATCTGTAGTGACTGGAGAGGCAAATTTTTAAAAACGATCCCTTATTTGCCAACGGTTTCACAGCACCGATCACTGAACTTGGGTTAAATTTTACGGTTTTGATTTCACGAGAGTATATCGGCTACCTGATCTTTAAACAAAAAAACCGGCTAAAAAATCAGCAAAAAGGTGGGCACTCTATGATAACCTCACTACAGGTTAACCACACTCAGCTTATCCGAAGAGAGTACGCTGGGCAATCTCTCTTCAATTCTCTCGAATACCTCAACCTCACCTATAGGTCCTGTGGCTACAAAGGTCAGCTTAGAAGAGAATACATCTTGGGCAACTCGATATAGGTCATCCTTACTCACAGCATCAATTTTTGCAATAATGTCCTGAGTCGGAATATGTTTTCCAAAATTAAGAATCTGTTGTGCCAGGTGTTCGCAGCGCGCTGTGGTGCTTTCAAGCCCCATCATTAGGCTTGCTTTAAGTTGCGTGCGGGATCTTGTAATCTCTTCGTCTGTCAAGTTTTCAGTGGCTTTGACCAATTCATAGCACACGATTGGTAACAATTGAGGTACTTGATTGGGTGCAGTGCCGGCATAAATCCCAAACATCCCAGAGTCACTATAAGCTGACTTAAATGCATAAATCGAATAAACTAGCCCCCTCTTTTCGCGAACTTCCTGAAAGAGGCGTGATGACATCCCACCACCCAAAATGGTAGCCAACAACGCCACAGCATAGTTATCGTCGTGCTTTATAGAGCGCCCCTTAAAGCCCATCAATACATGAACTTGCTCGAGATCTCGTTGCATACGAAAGTCACCACCAACATAAGATGCAGGCTCAACCTCAACCTTTCCATTTGTAGGTAAATGATCAAAATACATTTCTGCCCGCTTTAATAATTCGTCATGGCTTACGTTGCCTGCAGCTGCCAAGATCATACGGGGTGCTGAATAAAAATGGTCCCTATACTGAACCAAAGTTTCACGGTTCATGTTATGAACAATGGAATTGGTCCCCAAAATTGAGCGACCCATTGCTTGCTTGGGAAAGGCAGTTTCTTGAAAATAGTCAAAGATAATATCATCTGGTGCATCATGGCTTTGTCCAATTTCTTGCAGCACAACTGAGCGCTCACGCTCAAACTCATCTTCTGCAAAAACCGAGTTTTGCAAAATGTCAGCAAGCAATTCAATACCCACATGCAGATCGTTTTTCAGCATGCGTGCATAATAAGCCGTGGACTCGCGCGAGGTTCCAGCATTGAGGTAACCCCCAACATTTTCAATGGTTTGGGCAATATCTTGTGCAGTGCGGTTGTGCGTCCCCTTAAAAGCCATGTGCTCAAGCATATGTGCCACGCCATTGAACTCAGCGCGCTCGTGCCTGGTGCCAGCAGCTACCCACACTCCCACGGCAACGGTTTCAACCGTATCGATGCAATCAGTAACAATTGTAAGACCATTGGCAAGTTGTGTTTGTTCGACCATCCTAAACTCTTAAAAAAGTTTTTCCACAAAAATATTAAACTGAATCTGCACTGGTATACTCTCGTGAAATCAAAACCTCTAGTTTAATGATAGCGAGAAGCGCGCAGTTTACAAGTGTAAATGAGCACTTCTAGCGTATCAGGAAACAGAGGTTTTGATTTCATTTCGGTATTAAGCATTTTTTACGTGTTTCCATGCACAGCACAGGTATATCAGTAGAATACAAAGGGCGAGCATAAACCAGGTGATCGCATATTGCAAATGATCATTCTTAATGTTTCTTTTGATTCCCAAGGGAATTGGGGCAGATTGCTGTCGCTGCTGCGGTTGTTCTAGAATATAAAATGGAGCAACCTGATCCATCAGTTCAGGATTTTTCCACGCAAGAAAGGCTTGAATATCCTCAAAATCAATCGTGTGCCACGCACCCGAGTGTATGTTATTTTTGGGAATAAACCATCTGGGTTTGGGAGCAAAATTTATAATTCCAAACACTTGAGACGAACCCTTAAAAGGTACGGCAACGTAGTTAAGTGGAATCCAGCCCCGCAACACATATACAAGTTGCCCTGATGATGTTAAAAGCGCTGATAATAGATGAGCCCCTACTTTTCCCTGACGCACCCGTGGCTGCAACCTTATTTCCAGATCTGGCAGATAAGTGCCGATCATAATAACTTTAGAAAATTCCTGCCACACCTGAGTCTGATTTTGGGGAAATTTTGTATAAGAGGAGGGTTTGGTATCGGATAAAGACTCGAGTAGTTTGGTTTTCCACTCCAGGCGCTGCAATTGCCAGACTCCCAAACCAATGCACAGATTTATGATACAAATCGAAAAAATACTAAAGCTTGCAAAACGACCCCAAGCTTTCGGTTTTCTGATACGCTTAAAGTGCTCATTTACAGTTGTAAACTGCGCGCTTTGCATTATCATAAAATCCGACATCTTGGGTTCGCGCTTGTATGGGAAGCCAGGCCATTTCAAACGGCTCACGCAGATCCCCACCAATAAATACTTACAAACAAGAACAGCCAAACAACATCCACAAAGTGCCAATACCAAGCTGCTGCTTCAAAACCAAAATGATTGTGTGGCTGAAAATGTCCCCTACGGGCACGAAACCAACACACTATTAGAAAAATAGCACCTACGAGGACATGAAGCCCATGAAAACCGGTAGCCATAAAAAAAATCGAAGAGTAAATTCCATCAGTAAAGGCAAACTGAGCGTGATGATACTCATAGGCCTGCACGCCCAAGAAAACAACACCCAAAAGAATGGTATATCCAGTTTTGTCGATCATCCCCTTAATATTGCCTTCGGTCAGATCAAAATGCGCCCAAGTTACGGTTGTGCCTGACAACAACAATAAAAGTGTATTGAGATAGGGCAGCCCAAAAGGATCAATCGTTTGCACACCCTTTGGCGGCCAGACTCCACCTATCGCCTCAGGCGGAAAAAGGCTGGCATTGAAATAGGCCCAAAAGAAAGAGGCAAAAAACATTATCTCAGTCAAAATAAACAGAGCCATACCATAGCGAAAACCGCGCCGAACCTCTGGAGTATGATTTTTTGGTGTCGCTTCAAGGATGACGTCGCGCCACCAACCAACCAATGTGAAGACTAAAAAAGCAAGGCCTGCCAATAAAATCCAGGGACCATGGTGGTGCATATACAAAACAGCTCCCACACCCAAAACAACAGCAGCCATAGACCCCACAAAGGGCCACGGACTTGGATCAACAATATGAAAGGGGTGTTTTTTTACTGCCATCTCTACGAATTACCTGAATTTAGAATGTGCCATCTGCTTTTGTTCAATCTCCTTTTGCCACCAGCCGGTGAGTCCAACCGACACATCCGGCTTAAAAGGAGGATGATCAAACTTGTCCCAATAGGCCAAATAGTTCTTATCTTGATGATACAAGAATAGCACATAATACCCCGAAGCGAGAACCCTATCCAGAGCACGTGCTGCAGCTACAAGTGTTTCTCGGTCTTGAGCTGTTGCAATCTTCTCGCACAAACTGTCGATAACGGGATCCTTTATTCCTGGGTAATTTCGGCTGCCTGGTTCATCAGCTGCTCTAGAGCTATAGTAAAATGATTGCTCACGCCCCGGAGATGCCGTTTGCCCCCAGCTTAAGTTCATTAAGACATCGTAATCAAACTGTAGCCGGCGGTTTGTGTATTGTGCGCTGTCAACAATACGAACCCGAGCACTGATACCTAACAATTTCAGATTCCGCACAAAGGCCAAAGCCACTTTTTCTTCTCTAGGGTGATGAGCCAGAATTTCAAACTCCAGGGGCACTTTATTTCTCGTATGAACCAACCTGCCATTTGAAATTTTCCATCCAGCTTGAAGCAACAGCGCTTTAGCTATGCGCAAATTTTGTCTACGCTTAAGGGGGCCGTCTTCTTTGGGCGGCTTAAAATCTTGCAAAAAAACAGCCTCAGGTAATTGATCTCGAAATGGCTCTAATATTTCTAATTCTTTTCCCTTAGGCGGGCCATGATGAACCATTTCGGTATTGTCAAAAAAACTACAAGTTCGCGTATAAAAACCATGAAACAAATTCTTGTTAACCCATGCAAAATCAAAAGCATAACTTAGGGCTTGTCGCACAAGCGGGTTATTAAAAGGAGCACGCCTTGTGTTGAAAACCATCGAATACACGCCCACAGGCTGCATTTGGGGAATTTCTTGCAAAATAATCTGATGTTGTTTTACAGGCGCCCATTGTTGCATTTGTTTCCATTGCACCGGCTCTACCTCACCTCTTACATCATAGTAACCAGCTTTAAAGGCTTCGCGTGCCACCTGAGAATTGCGGTAATAGTCAATATGAATACGATCAAAGTTGTACACACCTTGATTCACTGTGATCTGCCAGCCCCAATAATCTCTCCTGCGCTCGTAAGAAATCGATTTGCCAGGCTGAAAAGATTTTATTTTATAGGGACCACTGCCCATAATCGGCGTGAGCGTAATTTTTTCCAGGTCTTTGCCAGCAAGAACATGTTTGGGCAAAACAGTCATCAAGCTCATCAACAAAGGTGCTTCAGGATCATAACGATCTTCATTTACAAGTTTATTAAAAGAAAATTTGACACGCCTCAAACCTAAGATCTCAACCTTTGCTACTTTGGAGTAAAATAGGCGAACGTTTGGCAGGCCTTTTTTTAAAAGCAGCTTGTGAGTGAAGGCAACATCTTCTGCTGTGACAGGCTTGCCATCTGCCCATTTCGCCTCTGATTGCAGGTTAAAGATAATCCAAGATCTATCCACTGGCATTTCAACAGTTTCAGCCAAACGTCCATAAACCGTAAAAGGTTCATCTTTTGAGAGCACCATCAACGTTTCATACACATAAACAGGAGCTCTGCCAAGGTTACTCAACCCTGCTGCTGGTTCTCCCTTGGTAACAAATGGGTTGAGCGAATCAAAACTGCCTACAACACCAAAGCGGATTGCTCCCCCTTTTGGAGCGTTAATATTGATGTAAGAAAATGTTTCACCCGATTGATATTTCGGTTTTCCATGCATAGCAATAGCGTGCTGCGGTTTTATTTCTTGGGCTGCAAACAGCGGTTCGATCATTATTGAGTGCAATAAAAGGCAAACAGACATTACAAATCGTGGGAGCCTTTTTCCTCCAAGACGCAAGGATATGTTAGTATATTTCATCTAGTATCGGTTCACCCCTTTGACGTACAAGAGTGTTTATAGCACAATGAAAACAAACCAAACAAAAAATTTTCAGATTATCCGCTGTGATCTTTTGATTGTTGGAGGAGGATTGGTTGGATCAACCCTTGCCATTGCTCTGGGTAACCTAGGGCTCAACATCATCATTCTCGATCACGTTGCTCCAGCTTGCAAGATAGATAGCAAAGATCTACGCACCACAGCAATTTCCTATGGTTCGAGCAATCTCTTTAAAGCACTAAATTTGTGGGCGCAACTAGAACCCTACACCCAGCCCATTTTGGATATCTGTGTTTCAGAATACAATTCTCCTGCAATCCTGCATTATACATGTCAGGACGTTGCAGAAAATGCCCCAATGGGACACATGATCGACAATGGTGTTTTGCGCCACACTCTGCAAAATCATACTCACGTTTGTAAAAATATTCGCTGGTTGGCGCCGGCAATACTCAAAAAACTTGAACTGACGACATCTCATATCAAAGCGCACCTTGAAGATGGCCGTGAAATTCGAGCAAATTTATGCATAGGCGCAGATGGTCGTAACTCCAAAGTGCGTTCTCTAACCGATTTACCAGTGACACAATGGAGTTATCCGCAGTCGGCTCTGATATGCACTGTAACCCATAAAAAACCACACAACGGTGTTGCCCATGAACGGTTTTTGGAGTCAGGCCCCTTTGCGGTGCTCCCCATGCCAGGTAACGCTTCAGGAATCGTCTGGTCGTGTCCGCATCATCAAGCCGCTCACCTTGGAAAACTGGAAGATCGAGAGATTATGGGATGCCTACAGCAAGAATGCGGTGACACACTTGGAGCTCTTACGCACGTCACTCCACGTCAAGTTTACCCATTATCAGTGCTTTTTGCTCGCAGGTTTGTTGACAAACGTGTTGCGCTTATTGGTGATGCCGCCCACGTCATGCATCCAATAGCTGGTCAAGGTTTAAACGTTGGCCTTAGAGACGTTGCGGCATTAGCCGAAGTGATCCATGATACCCATCGTCTTGGATTGGATATCGGAAACGATATGACACTGGAAAAATACCAACGTTGGCGTCGCTTTGATGTTCTCTCTTTCATTTCCATGACCGATGGACTTGTGCGAGCGTTTTCATACCGTTCACCAATTATTCGAAGCATACGTCGTATTGGCATGCGAGTTATCAACAATACCCAACCATTGAAACGCGCCTTAACCCGACATGCAATGGGAATCTCGGGAAATAAACCAAAATTGCTGGAAGCAAAAAGTATAAAAAGCCAATGGCACTAAGGAATGGACGCGAAATAACCTACAGTTTTAAGCTTGGTTTAACCTGAATTTGAATTTAATAACAACTCTGCCTTGTATAACAACGTTTTGACGGGATAAATGGGTACAAGATTATTATATGATAAAATTCACAAACACCCCCATATCACAAACGACTAAGCAGAAGAGTCTTGTCACTGCCACGGTCTTCATCCCGGATATTGCTCTTTGCAGTCTAATCTGCGATCTTAACCAAGACTAGTGTTTGTATGCTATTCTCTCTACCAAACAAATACATCACCAATAGGAAACCTGATGCAATCAAGTTTGCCCCGTTATCACCCGATCGCTTACTGGCTGATTGCATGCGCTGTTTTGGTGTGGGGTATGGTGATTTTGGGTGGAGTAACCCGGCTTTCTGGAGCAGGGCTTTCCATCGTTAAGTGGCAGCCGTTGATTGGTTTGTTGCCGCCGATGACCCGTGCGGCATGGCAACAGGTTTTTCTTGATTATCAACAGTTTCCAGAATTTCAAAAGGTGACCTTTGATATGACTCTTGCTGATTTCAAGTTCATCTATTGGATTGAGTGGGGGCATCGCTTTTTAGGAAGATTGATTGGAGTGGTTTTGCTGGTGCCAACGATCATGTGCCTCATCAAAGCTGACTTGAGGCTTTTATGGAAACGCTTTGTACTCGTTTGGGGGCTAGGGATTAGTCAAGGGGCTATGGGTTGGTATATGGTTAAAAGTGGCTTGGTGCATGATCCGTGGGTGAGCCCTTATCGTTTGACAGCACATTTGTTGCTCGCCTTTCTGATTTTAGCTGTCCTCCTTTGGACGATTCTGGATTTGTGGCAGCCGGAGACGCAAGCTCACAAACAAGCCTCGCGGTCAGCTTGGTGGCTACAGGTGGTGCTTTTGGGTTGCATTGTGTTGACTGTTATTTTTGGCGGTCTGACCGCGGGTTTAAAGGCCGGACTCATTTATAATACCTTTCCAGATATGGGAGGATATTGGCTGCCGCCAGAGGCCTTTGCTCTTCGCCCCTGGTGGGTAAATTTTTTTGAAAATCCCGTGCTGGTCCAGGCGACACATCGATTTTTGGCATTGATCAGCTGTGGCGTTGCTTTGTTATGGTGGTGGAGCACAAGGCATGCTGAAACTTCAATGTTCAGAACGGGACTGGTTTTGGCGATTATTGGGCAAGTGATTTTAGGTGTGAGTACTCTTTTACTTGTTGTTCCAATGATTTTAGGTGTGGTTCATCAGGCCTGGGCGGCTGTGGTTTTATTGTGCGGCGTTGCAATACTTTATGAAAACAAACCAAGAGTTGGTGCACTTTCAATCCAGCCTCCTCCCAGCATTCGACTGCCAGCATAAAAAACACAGGCCTGACCAGGAGCAATGCCGTAATCAGCCTCATTGAGAATAACGCTTGCCTTGTCAGTATCTTCCAATGTGACGATGGCCGGCATTGCTTTCTGGGTCGATCGAATTTTGACCATTAGGTCGAGAGGTTGATTGAGATAGTAATCTCTGTCAAGCCAGTTCACATCCTTTAAAGATAGGCGATCACAGGCAAGATATTCACGTGGCCCTACAATGACTTGTTTTTTCTCAGGATCAATCTTAACAACATAAAGCGGATCAGGGTGCCCGCCAACGGCCAACCCTCGGCGTTGACCAATGGTGTAATTAATGGTGCCTTGGTGTTGCCCCAAGACTTCTCCATTTACGTGCACGATATCGCCTGGATCTACAGCGCCTGGGCGCAGTTTGTTGACAATGCTGGCGTAGTTGCCATTAGGCACAAAGCAAATGTCTTGGCTGTCGGGTTTGTCAGCAACTTTTAATCCAAGCCGCTGGGCATGCTTGCGGGTTTCACTTTTGGGTAAATCGCCAAGAGGAAAGCGCAGAAAATCGAGTTGAGGTAGCGTAGTGGCAAACAGAAAAAAACTTTGATCTTTGCCATCATCGACAGCACTGTGCAGTTCAGAACAGAGAACTCCCTGTATTCGCCTTACATAATGGCCGGTGGCCATGCCATCAGCGTCTAGGTCTTTTGCTGCATTTAGCAAGTCCTGAAATTTTACAGTTTGGTTGCAACGTACACAAGGCAGAGGGGTAAAACCTTGTACGTAGCTGTCAGCAAAATCATCGATGACCGAGCTTTTAAACTTGCTTTCATAGTCTAGAATATAATGCGGAAACCCAAGGCGATCGGCAACTTGACGCGCGTCATAGATATCTTGGCCGGCACAGCAGGCTCCTTTTTTGCCAATTGCTTGGCCATGATCATACAATTGCATGGTCATGCCAATTACATCGTAGCCGGTTTCTGCCAGTAGGGCTGCGGTGACTGAACTGTCAACGCCGCCTGACATGGCAACCACGATGCGGGTTTTTTCGGGTGGTTTGCTGAATCCTAAATCTATGCTCATCGTTTTTCCGTGTTCGTCATCCTGAACGCTGATTTTCCAAATGCGCGACGTAGTCGCGCGAATTGGAAAATCTTTGCGATTCAGGACCTATATCCAAGTATCTCCCCAAACCACGTTTCGTGCTTTGGAGTAAATAATCTTGTCTCTTTTCGAGAGTGTACTACGCTTTAACCCTGAAGGGGTACATAAATCAAGTGTAACGTGCCCAGATTTTCTTAAAGGACGTTTGATGATGCGGTACTTGGCTTCGTGTGATTTTTCTTTAGTTGCAATTAAATAGCAGTATTTTTCATCCTCAAAAGCCAATTGAGCCTGTTTGATTTGGCGATGCCAAGAGGATCTTGGAAGTCTTGCAGAAAAGTGACACCAGTCCTCTCCTCCAGCCATTGGACATGTGAGATTATGCGGACAGGGAGCAAATATGCAGGCACCCTGATCAATCAGTTGCTGGCGCGCTTGTAACAAGCTCTTAAATCCCTGAGGCGTCCCGGGTTCAATGATGACAACAGCTTGGGTGGCTGCACTCCAAGCTCGGCTTATCAGTTGCTTTTGGCTAGATAGGTCAAGCTCATTAAGGACATAGCTGATGCTGACGATATCATGGGAGGGAAACGAATCCTGAGTTTGTAAAGTGATGGTACGCCAATCGACGTCGATCGTTTGAGTATCAGGCATGGATTTTTGTAAACGCTGCCCCAGAGCCACAAAAGAGCGATCACGTTCGTAGAGCGTTGCTTGTTTTAGCGGGTGTTGCAGGCTGGAGAGCGCCCATAATAGGGTTCCCGGTCCTGCTCCACAGTCAAGTAGGCTTGTCATTTGTTGTGGCAATCGCGCGCAGACGACAGTAGCCACCATAAAAGTTGCAGGCAAACGCACGGCAAGATAAGCCAGACAGTGGAGCGGTTTGAGAATAAACGGATTATGTCGAGGGCTACGGTAGAACTGTGACAGTTCATCTGCAGCAGTGATAAGTTCATGGGTGGGTATTTGACTTAGTTCAGCTTCGATGGCAGTCAAAAGATGTGTCGGTAGTGTCAGCATCAGGCTACAGATCAAGACTGCGTCGCACTTTTCGCCAATTTTGATGATGTTGTTTATGCGCTTGATAAGTTTTGGAAAAAACATGGCCTCCGGTGCCGTCAGCTACAAAATAGAGCTCATCGGTTTTACTGGGGTGGAGTACAGCATGAATGCTGGCGTAACCCGGGTTACAGATTGGTGTTGGAGGCAAGTCAGCGCGCATGTATGTATTATAGGGCGATGCGTGCGTTAGATCTTTTTTGGTCAATTGTTGGGTAGGCTGGTTACGCTCTAGATTTAAGCCATAAATGACTGTTGGGTCGGCTTGCAGCTGCATGTCTTTTTTGAGACGATTTAAGAATACAGCAGCGATGCGTGGGCGTTCTTGAGCAAGTTTGGCCTCTTTTTCAACAATTGAGGCAAGAATAAGAGCATCTTGCGCTGATTGCAGCGGTAGCCCCGGATCACGATTGATCCACAATTTTTGCAAGGTCTCTGTCATAGCCTGGCGCATGCGCTCAAGCAGTTTGTTGCGGGTTTCACCTAGATAAAAGGAGTAAGTTTCTGGCAGGATTTCCCCCTCAGCGATGGGGATGGAGCACTCTCCAGATAACAATTCTTGTTGGTTAAGCTTGTCCAGGATCTGAAAGGTTGTCATTCCTTCCGGTACCGTAAAGTTATGTTTAACCGTTTTTCCTAAAATAAGGGCATTCAGTATTTGCTCAGGTGTTATGTGTGAGGCAAATTGATATTCCCCGGCCTGAAGCTTTTGTGCAGCCCCGCGCAAGCGTACGTGCCAGGAAAACAGCATGGAGTTCGTTAGCACTCCGTGTTGGGTCAGTAGTTTTGAGATTTTAGGTAACGTTTGCCCTTGAGAAATAATCACCGTGCGCGGTTGGCTGAGAGGACCTGGTTGTGAAAAATGTCTTACAAAGAGTCCTATTGCCAGAGCTACAAGTAGACAAGTTACAGCAAGAAAACTACTGGCGGTCCAGGATCGCCAGCTCATCAGTTTACGCAAACTTTGAAAAGACAACCGAGGCGTTGGTGCCACCAAACCCAAAAGAGTTGGACATCACATGTTGCAAGTTTTTTTCTTTAGCTGTGTGCGGGATAAAGTCTAGATCGCAATCATCAGATGGTTGATCCAAATTCAAGGTAGGAGGCATGATGCCATGCTGCAAAGCAAGAACCGAAAAAACCGCTTCAACACCGCCTGCAGCACCGAGCAAATGACCTATGGCAGACTTGGTTGAGGACACAGATAACGTATGGGCGTGGTCACCAAACAGCTTTTTAACAGCCTTGACTTCGATTGGATCTCCAACAGGGGTAGATGTGCCATGAGCATTGATGTAGTCAATATCCTCGGGATTCAATTGTGCATACTTGAGCGCATCGCGCATGGCTCGATAACCGCCAGATCCATCTTCTGCGGGTGCCGTAATGTGGTATGCATCCCCAGACAGGCCATAGCCGGTAACTTCGGCATAAATATTAGCACCTCGTTTTTTGGCATGCTCGAGTTCTTCAAGGATGAGAATGCCAGCGCCTTCACCCATGACAAACCCATCACGATCTTGATCCCAAGGGCGAGAGGCTTGTTCTGGGGTATCATTGAAGTGTGTAGAGAGGGTTCGTGCTGAGGCAAAGCCAGCAATGCCCAAGCGGCAAACAGCTGCTTCTGTGCCACCGGCAACCATCACATCAGCGTCGCCAAATCTAATGAGCCGGGCTGCATCACCAATGGCATGCGCACCAGAAGCACAGGCAGTAACAGTTGAATGATTTGGTCCTTTAAACCCATAGCGGATTGAGATGTTGCCGGATGTCAGGTTAATGAGCGTTGCAGGAATAAAGAATGGGCTGACGCGTCTTGGACCCTTTTGCTCTAATGTGACCGAGGTCTCATAGATATTTTCTAGACCACCAATTCCAGATCCAATCATAACGCCAGTACGCTCCAGTGATTCTTCATCTTTTGGATTCCAACCGGAATCCTGGAGTGCGTGGTCTGTGGCTGCAATTCCGTAAATAATGAACCGGCCCATACGACGTTGGTCTTTGGGTGGGGCCCAGTCATCCGGGTTGAATGTCTCTGGCGTATCACCTTGAGGAACAAGTCCTGCAATATGAGCTGCCAAATCATCAACCGGAAATGTATCTATCTTTTGAATGCCGGATTTTCCAGCAATCAGATTCTGCCAGGAAGATTTAGTGTTTCCTCCCAGAGGGGTTACTGCACCAATACCTGTGATAACAACACGTCTCATTAGAAATAAACTCCGGTTGGATAAACCTAAGCGGCTTTTTCATTCTCCGTCAGGTAAGCAATGGCATCTTTAACGGTACGGATCTTGATGGCATCTTCTTCGGGGATCTCGCAGTCAAATTCTTGTTCAAATTCCATCACAAGCTCTGCTGTATCTAGGCTATCAGCGCCCAGATCATCGACAAAGCTGGCCCCTTCAGTGACCTTAACTTCTTCAACTCTTAGTTGCTCAACAACAATTTTCTTAACACGGCTGGCAATATCGGACATGCATCTATTCCTTTCGGCTATGATCATCTACTACACAGGTCGATGGTGCTTAAATTTCGCTCCAATCGCCTTCTTAAGACCTTGCAAAACTATAATTTCTTGACCTGAGTTGTCAACTGTTTCACTCGTTGCATGCGGGCATCGTACCTAAGGGGCGGGCAAAAATCAAGAAAATTGGGTTAAATGATCGTCGAGTAAACTGTGGCGGGTAACCGCCCCAGTTCCTCTAGGAACCATCGAACCCAGGGCTGTTCACTGAACAACCCTGCGATCAAACCCGCAAATCTTGCATATTTGTAGCAAATATGTGATGTTACAATCCATGAATCCTTTATTACTTGCTGCT
>JBDLIP010000045.1 GCA_039714795.1 Pseudomonadota bacterium
CTAACGGCCAACTTAGTTGAAGGGCTACGGTCAGTTAGCTTCGCCAAAGCGCCAGACTTGATTATCAACTTACAAAAAACGCGCCGGTCTTGTGCTAACCATCAACAAGAGTTCACGCTACAAGTTTCGAAAAATCTCTCGCGTAGGGGACAATATCTGACTCTGATAAATGAAAAGATTACCGTCTCAAATCACAACAACTATAAACTGCTCAATCACAAAAAATTACAGTCACAATCTTCACTAAAAAAGCTTATCCAAAATCTCACTATTTCTTGCTCCGGCGACGTTAGTATTGTCGGAGCTAACCAGCAAGTTAGCTCTTATTTTGTGCAACTTAACACCTTTGGCAATGTCAATTTTCAAAATTTTTCAGCCAAAAATTTTAATATAACTGCCAATAATCTTACCAATTACGGTTATTCAAAAATCCTTGGTACAAATCAATTCAAAGTTAAACGCGTCGACAACCATGGAATTTTTGGGCTTAAAGACGGTAATTTCGACACGGATGTTTACCACGGTGTTAAGAATTCAAAGCTACGAGTTTTAGGTGGGGTGCATCTCACCTACCGCGATATTAAAAATTATGGTGACATTGATAGGGGTAGGAAATGCAAACTAACGGTCGAGCATGACAGGCCGGTCACTAAAATTGGACATATAAAGGGGCAAGACGAGCTTCATCTCAAGTTAGGTGCTGCGGTGAATCCAGTCCAGTTGCTTACTGATTGTAATCCAAAAACCAGCAACATCACTCTTGACTGGCCATATCCTCGGTCGGCTCTTCTGGACACACAAAAAATTCTTGATGTAGCCCAACAATTTTACGATATGGCCCAGCAATTTAATCGCTGGTCTCCCCATTTTAATACGTATCTTAAACTGGCAGAACAAAGCTTGGGGGCTAAAACCACAAGATTTCCAGGAAAGCAGGCCCTTTTCAACAAAATAAAGAATCAGTACCGAACATCCGCCCAGAATGCTGAAGACAAGCGTAGGTTCAAGCACTGGGTTAATAACCTTAGAGCTCGTAATTTAGGATTAACAACAGAACAATACGAACGCATGGCTTACAATATCGTCACTCGTAACCTAGACCTAGGCACAGCTCTGGTAGAGGTGTTGGATCCCGTTTGGTACATCTTACCAAATATGTCAAAACGCAATATTACGAAAAAGGTTGTACAACATATGTGGCAAAACAACTGCAATTTTAAAATAGCAAAGCAAAGGGTTTTGCAAAGTCTTATTCCACTAGCGTTTTATCGCGAGCAAAACATCACTGCACAAGTCGCCGAGGTTATGGTGGCCGACATCTGTTCCTATCAACGGGCCCTTGCTACAATTAAACGTACAATAGAAAAGGCATTTTTTAAAAAATCAACCGTTGTTCTCGATAAACACAAGCTTACCAAGGTACTAGATCTAGTTGTAGACAATGATTATAGCCGTCAAGATGCCCTGATGCAGGTCCTGCCAAAATTTGTTTTCGAAGGTCATGATTTGACCAGAAAAACAATTCTCTGTATGCTGAATTTTAAAAAAACGTATCAAGCAGCACAAAAACTGGTTCTAGTAAAGCACATTCAGAAGTACAAAATCCTTGCTAGTCTGTCATTACAAGCCATTCAGATGCTTGCAACACAATTGCTGCTGAATAACCGAGGAACCCTTGCTCAACTATTGCCCAACGTACTTGCAGAAACAAACTTGTTTGCAGATCAGAATTTTCATTTTTTAGAAAATATTAATCTGAAAGACAAAGCGTGTGAGAAAATTGCAGATATCATGCTTAAGAAGCAGATACAGTTTCGAAAAGCCAAAGTAAAGTTTTTAAACACTTTGAATAGTATCAAAGGTGTTATTGAAATAAAAAAAGATATTATTTTTTTAAATACAAAACAAATTACTGATGTTAGCGCTTTCTTATGGCTGATTTGTGATCCAGATGGCGAATTTTTTGCTCGCAACACACCTGTTGAAAAACGCCAACAAATTTTTACAAAGACGCTTGTGAGTTATTTTTCTTGGGTAGAACAAAATAGGCTCTTACATCTGGTAGGTCAAGACGCAGATTTGCTTGAACCGATGTGTCAAAAAGTGATTGAAGATCTGTTAGACCAATCAAGAAATTCGTGCTTTTTTATGAATTCATTTAAGATAGTATGCAAAATGACTGAAATAATTCTAGACCAACAAATGAAAAATCTTCGTAATCGATACGAATATCTTGAATTTGAAAAAGTTAGGCTAATTGCTGTCAGAAACTATCTATCTCTTTCTGACGACTTGATCAAAACTATTGAAGCTTTTCTAAAAGAAAATGCTTATACCTTACAACTTCCTACAGAAGAAGATAAACCAGACTACATGGATTTAAATTATTATTATCAAGGGCTCGCCAACTATCTCAAAGACAAGCCAACGATCCCTGGTAACCCAGCGCCCAACTATTTAGATGAAATTACTGCCTTTCGGTCTGCGCGCGTCAAGCATGCAGCAGAACTCAAATCGCGTTACTTTGAGCTCACTACACCAACCTGTCAGCAGCTTGCTTATTATCAAGACATTGAAGGGCTACAGCATAGGGTGGCTTTAGGTAAAGTGTTGGGTATTTTATACCCGATTCCCAACAAGCTGTTACACCCCGAATGTGTGCCTTTACACCTTCGAATGCTGGCAAAGCATAACCCTGCCAAGTTAGAGGCGCAGGTCAAAAAGTCATTTTTCCTACAGGTTGCCGAGCTGTTAATCGAAGCAAAAGGTCAGCTAAGAATTGGCAAGGCAATTGATCAATGTCACCTTAACGCACAGAAAAAGGTCCTAAAAAATAAGGGACTCTTGAACAAGGGACTCTTGCTTCCAGAGCCCTTACTGACTCAAGTTGCCAAGCTGTCAACCAGAGAAAGTCACAGTTATAAAACAAGCCTGATCAGGGTTCTCAAATGTTCGCGTAAGTTTGACTCCCATTCATTATCTGAGAGCCAAATTGCACAATTGGCCACTGATATGCTGGAAGGAAAATTATACCCTGAAGCATACTACAGGCTTTTAGTGGCACAAAACCACCGAGGTTTTGCTGACGAGCCGAATGCAAAACTCCTAGCTCTTGAGCAGCTAGGGTTGTTGCCATGCCTGACTCCTGTTCAATTTTCTCGGCAGTTGTTAACTGAGATCTCCCAGAAACTTTACGAATTTTCAGGGCGGGTTGCAAAACCTGGTGATATGGAGCTTACGTATGTGGCATATTGCTGCGATCAACACTACAAAAATGCTGAGATTAGGCTTGAAGATGAGCAACTCAAAGGCTGGTGGCATCGGGCTCAAGCCTTTAATAATGAGCATATTTTAAAGCTACTGCCCCTCACCAAAGAGCTCTTCGACGTCGAGAATTTTGTACTTGGTGACATTAAATTTTCGGATTTTGCACTGTATTTGCTGCAACAACAAATAACAGCACAAGACTTATGTCAGATACATTTGGTTGATCTTGCCAAGCACTACCGTGCCTTTGCTGATCTCATTCCCACAAAATCCACACTTTTCCTGCAAGAATTGCAAGAGAGAGTGAGAGCAGGCACTCAGAACAGTAAAAATGAGCAAGAGAACTTTCTCCGAATGTCGCAATCACTATCAAGAGGAGTTCAGAATTTTCAAAACCTAATTGATAATCAATTAGGTCTTTGTGGAGTAGCTTTAAACTACGATATGTTTATAGGACACCCTGCTCCTTACTGGCAATATGATCCACGTAACAAAAAATATTATGATGCTGTTATTATTGGTATGGAGAGGTTCGATGAGTGCCAGTGGCGACAGGATGGCTGGAAATTAAATGTTCAAAATATTCAACATGATCCACTGGTTGAAATTCCCGCACTCGATCAGGAGGTACCTTACAACATTACAGATATCGAACTCCAACATATCCGAACGCAATTGTATAATTTTGTTGATCAGTGCAATGGTTGGAACTTCCAAGAGAAAGCAGATAAGAAAAAAGTCATTGGACGTTTTATTGGTTGGAGTGGGTTTGAAGCACACATTTACAACTGCAGGGACGCTGACAGAGCTTTTGCACCTAAAAAACAAGCCCGTTATCGCAAACGCCTCCAGCGTCTCTACAATCGATTGTTCAAGGACAAACTTGCTGATCCGCAACAACAAAGTGAATGTATGGCACTACTTAAGGTCATCGATCAAGCAAGGACGTGCGTAGATGCCTCTAGCCAAGTTCTGGAGACCTTAGAAGAATTGATCTCTACAAATCAGGATGACATTTTTGCACGTTTGGCGAATATTTTAAGGCTCGCACGTATAGAAGGCGTAAAGGCTATTGGTCAGCAAATAGCTAACCTAGTGAACCCGAATGAGGCAATCGAACTTATCTTGTTTATGGAGTTGGCATGTCGCATACCCTTTTCTCTCTGCTTGCAGGCAGAAACAATGCAGTACCACGCAATGTTCCAAGTCCCAGTTGACAATTTGTCGGCAATTATCTGTGGTTACCTGGATGAGTACCGCAAAAACATCATAGACATCGTTGCTGATCGGGTGAAGACAACACCTAGGCCAGCGGGTGATCAAGACTCTGGTACAATTTATTTAGAAGAAATTATTCAGTGGGCACAAAACGATCCCTACTTTTGTAACTCCTTTGAGGACCTCACGACACAAGATGGCGATCGCTATATAGTAAAATCAAGCGTCTTACAGAAGTTGTTGCAACGTGCTGGATACCTTTTGGTTTACGACGAATAAGTACCGCAACCTGGCAACAAAGCACTGAAAAAGGATGAGGGAGCTCGTAAAGGCAGTAGAAACATTGCGTAGTCTTGAAAAATAAGCAGGACTTTCTTTAAGACAGATGAAGGAGGAATAAAATGACAGAATATATCGCTTTATTACATAAGGACGAAGATTCTGATTATGGTGTTTCTTTTCCTGATTTTCCTGGCTGTATAACAGCCGGCTCAACTATGGAAGAAGCACGTAAAATGGCCCAAGAGGCACTGGCCGCGCATCTCCAATTTATGTTGGAGGAAGGAGATAAAATCCCTGAACCATCATCCCTAGAACGAATCGCGCATAATCCAGAGTACGAAGGAGCGGCTATTTTCGTAGTGACTGCACCAATCAAAACCAAACGAATCAATATTACAATGCACGAATCAACCCTACGGGAAATCGATAAATATGTCCGAGAGCACAGCTTGTCACGCTCTGCATTTTTAGCAGATGCAGCTATGCATCGTATACGTCAAAACTGTACTCAATCATAACGCTCCCGCAAAGCGAGGGCAGTTTAGTGAAACCAGCGCGGCCGTCATGCCGGAAGTGGGGGCGGCAATGAGCCCCCACGAATTTGCGACAAAAATGGGTCTCAGTATAGTTCCTCTCCTGACTCCCCATCTTTATAAGCAAAAGAGCCAATTATTTTTTCCCTCAAAACTAAAAAACTGGATCCCGGCTCACTCATTTTTCCAATCCAGCTCTTGGCGAGCTGGGGAAAAATGGAGGCCGGGATGACGGCCCGTGGAGGATAAGCAAATTCTCCCCTTATCCAAAACTCAGGTTACCTAAAACTTAATCCTTGCACCGACCATGGAGGCACCAATCGTGTGAAAATCGGCCTTACGGCGAGAAAGTCGGTGCCAGCGGGCACCCCAGAAGATTTCAGTGGCAATGATATCAATATTTTGTACCAAGAATACGCCCCAGGCTTTGGCGCGATCCCCCGATTCATCCAGGTTACGTACACGCCCAATGTCAGCGGCCAAGGCTGTCGTTCCAATCTCAAACCACTGATGCTGGAAACCCAGCTTACCCCAGATCAGATCTGCGTTTTCGCGTTCTAATTTATCAATGCCTCGAAAACCTCGAATGCCCCAAGCACCGCTTAAGCTAATACCACAGGAAAACAACACTGACGCTGAGCTGTTGTATTGGGCAAAGCTGGGATAATCCCTTGCGGCAGCAAAGGCTGCTTGTACTTTTTGACCAGCAAATTCACCAGCAAATTTAATGGCACCATCATATGAATCAGTATCGGCGTGGCTGGCCCCCAGCGTAAATCCATAGAAACTTGGGGTGTCATAGCGCACCCGATTTTTCAAATCCAGACCATCAAAGTTAGCGAAAACCGTTTTAACACGTGGTCCTGGCTCGTCTGGATCTTTGCGATTGAAAAAGCTGATACCGCCGGCAAATTCTTCAATACCGCTGACCGCATCTGCAACCACACCAGTACCAGAAAGGTCAATTTCGTTAGTGGTATCGGATGCGGTTTCGCCTTTACCTAGCCAAAGCCGGCCAAAACGTTTGCTATCAAAATACACTTCCAGTTGACGGTCAGTAATGACAGATCCGCTATCTTTTTCTCTGATGATATCCACATCAGCACTGGAATTGGATTCGACCTGCATAATGATTTGCGCGCCAGCCATAAAGTCTTCATTGACGCGTGCTTCCCCTTGGAAGCGAAAACGCGTTGAGACATTGTCATTGTCGACATGG
Organism: Pseudomonadota bacterium; assembly: GCA_039714795.1. NCBI lineage: Bacteria > Pseudomonadati > Pseudomonadota > Pseudomonadota bacterium. The sequence continues at coordinate 6,520 of JBDLIP010000045.1, forward strand.
AAAAACTTGGACTGATTGCCATTATCGGCAAACAACATCGCCCGGTTGACCTGACCGCTAATCTTTAGCTTAACATTGTCGTTATCTGAGGTTACAACCGGTTTTGCTGTTTTGGCAGCTTTTGCAGTACAGCTTTGTGTCTGGTTGGCAGCAAGCTGGACTGGAGGGCCATGCGATGCAGGAACCGGCGCTGGTGCTGATGCTGATGCACTTTGTTGTTCACGCAATCGAGACTCCAACGCGATAACGCGCTCAGACAACTCCTTAACCATAGCCTTTAGTTCCGCCACTTCACCAGAAGTGTTTCCATCAGCCATGGCCTGACCCGCTGCGCAGCATTGGGTGATGAGAATGACCCCTGCCAACAATTTATATTTCATCAACGTCTTTCTTGCGTCTTTGTCAAAGCATTTCTTTACCAAAAGTCTAACGCAGAAAGCAGGTTGGAGGCAAATTGTTTAAGAGTTCTAGGCCAGCATACCGGAATATACCCATGCTGAATCAAACGGCCGGTGTAAGCCGAACGGTCACATTTGAGGCAACACCAGCCGTTTTCCTAATTCATCAGCCAGATTTGAATCCATAAAAGCATTTGTTTGCTCTAGCAATTCAAAGGCCCCTTCAAAATCACTAAAAGCTATACGACTTGTATATTTTTGCGCAAATTCAAGTGTTTTTAACAATGGCTCGGCATACCCATTTAACGAAAGAGCTCTTAAAGCACTCAAATAGTTATTTCTATAAATAGTTGGAATGATAATTCTGCATTCGCCTGCGGCTATTAACTCTGCATTCATCATTACACGCGCTAGCCTACCGTTACCATCAATAAATGGATGGACTTCAGCAACTAAAAACATAATAAATATTGCTTTATGTAAGGCAGAATCTAAGGTTCGATAGAATTCGTAACCTTTTGCAAGAGTGCCTAAAACAAGGTCTGGTGCAACAAAGACTGTACCTCCAGCTCTGTTTATTGTTAACTTAAACTCTCCTGGATTTTTATCTGGCCTACCTTCCATAATCAAAGCGTGCCTTTTTTTTAAAAGTTCTACGAAATTATCGATATTTTTTGGAGTTTTTTGCATCTCTGCATAGTCTGAAACAATCTTGTATGTCCCTAAAATATCATGAGCATCTTCCGGCCTTTCTCTAGGAATACGGCCTTTAAAAATTATATTATAGGCTTCATCGATCTCGAATTCTGTGCCTTCAATATAATTAGAAAAGTAGGCTTCGAAAAATGCTATATGCATTAACTCTTGCATGGTTCGATTAGCCGACACTCGAAAAACTGGAGAACTATTCCTAAGTGTTGCAAAAAGTGTTTGAAACAAATCTGCCCGTTTAGGATCATATGGCCACCCAGATTGTCTGGCTATCCCAACTGTACTTTTGAGACCGCAAGAACGGGTTCCCAAAAAGGCACCAATTAAATTATCGAGCTTTTTGTATTCTTTAGCCAACCCCAATTCTGCCGACATCAGTTTTGCTTGATCCCTTAAATCATTAAGCGCTTTTATACCTCTTCTGACATATATTTTTTCAAGCAACTCTTCAATTTCTACTTGTGAAAGCGTTCTCGCCAGTAAATTTTTACTAGCTCTAGAAGGTTTCATGTTTTCAAGAAAAGCTCTTGGCTGAGATGAAATAAATAACCCACTGATAAAAGGCATATCATTCTGAAGCAGAGCATGCCCCTTTCTAGGACGAATAACAATTCCATGTATAGAGATATTTCTCTTTTTTGAGGAAATAATACAAACGGAGCCATCAGGGGCAGGTTGATTTTCAAGGGCAGTTCTATCTGCAATTATTGCATTTGGAAACAACCCGCCAACAATTTGCCATAAATTACGTTTAACTATAACCTCAGGGGGATCCTTGAGATTCTTAGTGTAAACGCGCGGCCCCAGTTTTCTAAGTTTTCCTAGCTTAACATACTGGTATACCTGCCTGGTAATTTCAGTACTTGAAACAATAACTTCTGGTAGGTCATCGTAGGATTTTTTGGGCATTATAATCTCCTTAGCTGCATTATATTAGGAGAAAATGGGATTTAAAAGTAGTGTTTTTGGATTTTTTGGGGTTTATCCTCTATTTCCAGTGGTGTATCTTTTCCATCAGGCTTTTTTTGTTTGCTACTAAAAGGATCTCCTTGATAAATCACGAACTCACCGTCCTCTCCGCTAAACAAGCCTGGCCCTGGTTTTATATCACTATTTGTTTCATATTGGCCGGGTTTGAATTTGCCATTACAACCTGTGGTTAACAGGCCAATTCCAATTGTAAGAGCAAGTATTAGTGGATTATCCATAAATTTCCTCCATGTGTTAATAATAGTTTGAGAATCTAGGACTTGCGCAAATGTGTCAAGTTTTTCAAAGCAACGGTCATCCCCCATAGGGTGATAGTCTACCCCTTGGCTAAATTATTTCCACTTGAATTACCTGCCAATTCGTTCGACAATTGGGCACATACTTCCACGGATTACCAAGGAATTTAGTTAGATGATTTATCGAATTTTGCTAGTGTTTACGATTATTTTTGCTTCCAGTCAAAGCGCTCAAGCCGTCCCTACTCCGCTACGTAAACCGACAACATGCAAAACAGCTCTTGAACTGGCCAGCGCAAGAAAATGGCCAGAAGCCTTGCAACATGCCAAGTCTAAAGCATGTCCTACAACCACAAAACTGATCCAATGGTTGCAACTTCGGCAAGGTGATACAGACCTTACCTTTCAAGACTACGCGCGATTTATCTCACAAAACACGCACTGGCCTTGGATTAGCGCCTTGCGCAAGCAAGCTGAAGCTCATATCAAAGCAGACACCCAGCCGGAAGCTTTGCTTAGTTTTTTTAAATCCTTCCCGCCATTAACCTATCAGGGGGCAGTAGCTTATATCGACGCGCTCTTTAAAAGCAAACGAAGCCAACAAGCCGCAACCATTGTCCGTAAAACCTGGACCGAACTCCCCCTCACCTCCACGCAACAACAACAATTCTTAAAGGATCACGGAAAACACCTACGCCTTACCGACCATATATCCCGAGCCAAACACATGTTAGCCAGCGAGCGTGTTGAGCAAGTCAAACGTATGCTCTCCCTTTTGCCGCATAAAGATCAACAAATAGCCAAAATACGTCTGGCCTTTATTACCAAGGACCCCCAAGCCGGTAAACTGGCCAAAGCATTGCCAACTGAACTACAGGAGGATTCAGGATTACTTTACAACTGGATTAAATGGCATCGCAGACACGACAACCTTGAAGGCGCGATGTTATTTCTAGCTAAAATCCCTACAGCGTCGACAAAGACCGCTGCTTGGTGGAGAGAGCAAATGGCTCTGGCTCGCGAGGCACTGAATCAAAACCAACCAAAGCTTGCCTATCAAGTGCTCGAGCATCACCCTTGGAAAACCGGACGGCACTTTTGTGATGCAGAGTGGTTTTTAGGCTGGGTGGCCTTAACTTATTTAGATGACCCAAAGCAGTCCTATGACCACTTTAGGCGGATGGCACGAGACGCGCAAACGGCTACGTCTAGAGCTCAAGCGTACTATTGGATGGGGCGGGTGACTGAAGCCGGTTCCCAGCCAGAGCGCGCTAAAAACTGGTATCAAAAAGCTGCTGGGTACCCAACCACTTTTTATGGACAACAAAGCATGCAAAAGCTTAAAAGCAGTAAGCCTTTAAACCTTAAGCAGCCCGCGCCTTTTTCGGGGGCAGAGTCTTTTGATGCAGCTTCCCAAGAATTAGCAGTAGCTGCAAGATTACTAAAACAGATGGAGGCAACAGAAGACATTTTAAGTTTTGTCTATCTAATAAACAAACGCGCCAATACATCTGCAAAACGCACTCAAGCGATGCACTTTATCAGGGAAGTGTATCCAGAATACCTAGTCGAATCTCTTAAAATTCATGGAATTACTAATGCATGGTCGTACCCGCTGGCCAAACACTGGATTGACAACTCGCAACCAAATGCCGCTTTTATTCTGGCAATTGTGCGCCAAGAGAGTAACTTTAATCAATTCATCCGCAGCCCTGCTGATGCCTTGGGCCTAATACAATTGGTTCCAGGAACTGCAAAACTGATGGCTAAAAAACTAAATATGCCCTATGAGCGCAAACGCTTAACCCATGATCCAGCCTACAACCTAAAGCTGGGAATCCAGTATATTTCAGATCGTCTCGAAGAATTCGATGGATCATTAGTTTTAACCCTTGCCAGCTATAATGCCGGCCCCACCCCGGTTTATAGATGGATCAAACGCAACGGAGACCCACGGCTTGAAGGCGTAGATTTAATTCAGTGGATCGAGCGTATCTCGTACGGAGAAACCCGAGATTATGTGAAATACGTACTGAGCAATTATTGGATCTACTTGTCAGAAATCAGAGATCAGAAATCAGCAAGGCAGTGCTGCGCTGAAACGCTGCGCAGATATCCTCACGAGAAATGGAAACCTCTAGTTTAATGATAATGGAACCAAGGAGTTAAATGGTTATTTTTTGCTTTTAAGTATAAAAAATTATTGACATAAAATAAATTATAATTTACAATATAACTGTATAGTATATTATGTTAACTATTAATCAGGGAGAAGAAAAATGTATAGATTTTATTTTTTGTTTTATATAGTATTTGTTTTTGTTGTAGGTACGAATGTAAGTTTTGCAACGCTTCCGCAAGCAGAAGTGCGACTGCAAATAAACCCTACATACGGTGAGCAAAGGGTAGCAAAATCTCTTGCGCGCCTTGTAGGAGATAATTATGACGCGGATCAGATCGCTATTGAACTTTTAAGAGCTTTAGATGCGGCGACACCTCATATAAAACTTTTTAATAGGACTGGCAGAGCTGGCGCGCAGCATGAGTCCGTCACTGCGGTTGAAGCGCACTCTAGCCACACATCGACAATTGTTGTTGAAAATATTGTTACCGATAAAAATACTATCAAATTTCAGGTCAAAGTGATAGCAAGGTCAAATGATGACAAACCATATGCTGCATTTGGTATTTTTACCACTACGAGGGGTGATGATGTAATGACTAGGGGTGGAGTCAACTGGTTCAGAATGTATGCAGGCAAGAAATTAATTATAAAATAATAACACATAACTACTCTTATTGATAGCAACAATAATATTTGCAAAAGATTATTGCTATTACTCATTAAGAGTAGTTAATTTTAATTCATGATTAAATTGTATTCGTACCCGTGTTGAATCGAAATATTGAGTTCGATGATATCGATTGAGCAATTATTGATATAATGCCTATGAAACCCGCTCCCACACTTAAGTTAATTAAGAGGATTCTGACTTCTCAATCACCAACACTCTTCGTTTGCGAATTAAAATTCACGCCAACAAGGTAGATACTCTTACCGGAGTCCTGATAAAGTTGGAAGTTGTTTCGCTGGCGTTCCTTAAGTACAATTCGTTGCTAAGCATTTAAAATCTGATCAATATGGAAGTCTGCTGCGCTATAATTGTGGTGGCAATAGCCATACAAATTAAAGGCTTCAACAGTGTTGATTTCAATTTTTACTCTTAAAGGGACTGGGGGTTCATTCTCTGATGAAAACCGATAAACTAATTTAGCGGATCGTTCTGTTTGTTTCCATTTAGCTGCACCAAGCCAAGGATCGAGAGCTTCTCGTATTGCAGAAAGAATATGACCAATAGGTGCATCGTCTACAAGGACAAAATCTAAGTCTTCGCTGTAGCGTGCAGCAGGTTTAACAAAGAGCTTATTGAGCGCTGTTCCACCTCGAAAGGCTAGCGAATTCTGGATCACTGGATGTTGATACAACTCAATCAAAGCACGACTTAACCCAAGTTCAACGGCCTGAGCCCCTAAAAACCCCCTTATTTCGAAAAAATATTCTTTATAATACAAACTGTTAATCTTTCGAAGACTTAGTGTAGTGACACAAAATAAAACTAGAGCTTGACAAAATTGATTTCATGCTTCACGCTACAATAAAGATATCTTTGTGCCTCCGATCGCACTATAGAGGGTGGCAAAATCTGTAGTGACTGGACAGACAAAATGAAGAGGCTAACTCCCAATGGCACTAACTTAAGGAAAAATCGTTTGGGACAAAGGGTTTGCAGCGATAGAGTGTGAGTATCCACCTAATGGCAACCACAGGCAAAATGGCGG
>JBDLIP010000046.1 GCA_039714795.1 Pseudomonadota bacterium
GTAAGGTTTTGCCTCCTCAAGTCTTACCAGACTTGAGTTCCAAAACCAACGTTCAGGATGACGATCCGTAGATAACACATTTTCACTGAACAGCCCTGTGGTGGGCGGTGAGGGATTTGAACCCCCGACCCTCTCGGTGTAAACGAGACGCTCTCCCGCTGAGCTAACCGCCCTTAGACATAGTGGACATACTAACATAGGAAAAAGTCTTGATGCGACTACTTTCTTTCCATAATCGGGGGCTTACTACCGGACATTTTTTGCTCTTCCCGCACAAATAGCCATCTTTGAGGGCGATGGCACTAGATTGGCTACCAACATTATTGCTTCTTCCTTTGTTTGCACAAAATATTTTCTTAAAGCGTCAAATCCTCGTCTGAAAGCTGAGTGTCAAGTTTTTCAAACCAAGCTTCATCACCCACGGGCCATCATCCTGGTTGCCCTTTTTCCCCAGCTCTCCAAGCGCTGGCTTGGAAAAGCCAAGCTGGGCAAACTCCGCTTCCGGTATGACGGCTGGGGCGACGATCTTAGGCTATACCTCGCTAGCTAGCTAAAGGTTTTGACTTATTGCGAGTATATCAACAACAACATTTTTAAGGTATATGTAATAAAGCCAGATCAAACTGCATGCTCGCAGCACATCATAAAATTCAACAGTTTGATTCAGCTTTAGTATATTAAACAAATAGACGTGGTAACCAAACAATGGCTCTTCTTACAAAAATTTTCTCGGGACAAAAAGTTGAAAAAACGCCTTGTTGGCTAATGCGGCAGTCGGGGCGTTATCTGCCTGAATACATGGAGCTTCGCTCAAAGGCCAGCAACTTTGTTGATTTTTGCTTAACTCCGCACATCGCAACTGAGGCAACTCTTTTGCCCTTCCAAAGGTATGATTTTGATGCTGCGATTATCTTTTCCGACATTCTCATTATTCCGCACGCCCTTGGACAAGACGTCTCATTTATAACAGGAAAGGGTCCACAGCTTTCGCGTCTGTCACAGCCAAGTGACTTGCAGGCCTTAACCACAAAAAAATTGCCTGATGTGGTAGCTCCGGTTTTCGAAGCCATAGCGGCAGTGCGCAGCAGATTGCCGCACGAAAAGGACCTAATTGGGTTTGCAGGTTCCCCTTGGACAGTAGCCTGTTATATGCTTGAGGGACAAACCAGCAAAACGTTTTCTAATGCCAAAACATTTGCCTTTAAGTACCCCGAAGCTTTTCAGGAACTATTGCAGCTTCTTGTGCAGGCAACTTCTGACTACCTCATCCAACAAGTAGATGCTGGCGCCCAGGTGATTCAACTTTTCGATAGCTGGGCTTCTTCTGTTCCTGAGGCCCAGTTTGACAGTTGGGTTGTACACCCCACCCGGCAAATCGTTAGTAGTGTTAAAGCCCGACATCCTGGGGTGCCGATTATAGGTTTTCCTCGTGGGGTAGGGCCTTTGTATCTTGAGTACGTTTCTGGAACTGGTGTCGATGGAGTCAGTCTAGATTCTTTTCTTCCTCTTAAGTGGGCACTGGAGAACTTGCCAAATAATGTGGTATTACAGGGGGCTTTGGATCCACAGATTCTGGTGGTTGGAGGTGCGCTAATGGAGCAAGAAGTCAAACGGCAACTGGCGCTTGTAGCGGGACGTCCGCATATTTTTAACTTGGGTCACGGCATTGTACCGGAAACTCCTCCTGAGCATGTGGAAACATTGTTGGATCTCGTGAAAGCAGGACATGAACAGTAAATTAAACAAGACAGCTGTTGTTCTTTTTAATCTTGGGGGACCTGATAACCTGGAGGCAGTCCGCCCCTTTTTATTCAATCTATTTAATGATCCTGCAATCTTGCAAATTCCCAACCCTTTTCGCACCCTACTTGCTAGGGTAATTTCGTGGCGACGAACGCCTGAGGCGCAAAAAATCTATGGAGCCATTGGAGGAAAGTCACCGATACTCGAAAATACCCAAGCCCAAGCCGATGCATTAGAGTTAGCCTTGGGTGATGGTTTCAAGGTGTTTGTTTGTATGCGTTACTGGCACCCCATGGCCAAAGGGGTTGTGACCGAACTACAAAAATACGCACCCCAAAGGATAGTTTTGCTATCTTTATACCCGCAGTATTCAACCACCACCATCGAGTCTTCACTGAAAGATTGGTACCAAAATGCAGCTCTGTGTTTTTCCAAAACTCCAATAGATAAGATCGAGTGTTATCCAACCATTGCTGGCCTGGTTGACTTTTTTGCTGATGAGATCAAAAAGGCAATATCAAAATGCGAAAAACTAGATAAAACGCCCCGAATTCTATTTTCGGCGCACGGTTTACCACAAAAAATTGTGGATCAGGGGGATCCTTATCAACAACAGGTAGAAGAAACTGTTAATGCTATTCTTGCATCGATAGGTCGTTCGGTAGATTCGCAAATTTGCTATCAGAGTCGAGTCGGGCCGCTGCAATGGCTTGGACCTGCAACAGACAATGAGATTATACGTGCTGGCAAAGAAGGAAAATCCGTGATTTTAGTCCCTGTAAGCTTTGTGTCAGAGCATTCAGAAACACTTTATGAGCTAGATATCCAATACAAAGCTCTGGCGGATCAGTCTGGTGTGCCTAAATTTTATAGAGTGGCAACAGTTGGATGTACCCCGGCATTTATCAATGATTTGGCAGGACTTGTTGCACCAGAAAGGGGACGAGTTATGGAGATTCGGCATGCTTGATTGGCTTGCAGATTATTACCTTTGGATTAAAGCTTTTCACATTATATCGGTGATCGCATGGATGGCAGGGCTTTTATATTTGCCGCGTCTCTTCGTTTATCATGCTGCTACAGTGCCCAAATCGGAAATCTCCAACACCTTTCTTAAGATGGAGTATCGGTTGAGTCGTATGATCATGTTACCTGCCATGATTTTGAGTTTTTCTTTTGGAAGTATCCTCCTTTTGATGCCTTCTTTGGACTGGCATTCAGGGTGGTTGCATATAAAATTATTTATGGTCTTGATTTTGGCTGGATTGCATGGTTATATGGTTGTGTTGTACAAGGAGTTCCTCCTTGAGAAACGACAGCGAACCCCGCGATTTTTCCGGATCATTAATGAGATTCCAGCTGTAATTATGATTATCATTGTCGTTATGGCCGTTGTAAAACCCTTTTGATTTGAGTGCCTTCGGAAAGTTTTTGGGACGTCTAATTTCAAACTTAAACCCAACTTATTCAACTAAACCTGGAAAAAATTATGAATATTAAAGACTTAAAGCAAAAAACGCCAGCTGAACTATTGTCTATGGCCGAGGAACTCGGAATTGAAAATTCCAGTTCGCTGCGCGTTCAAGATATGGTTTATGCTATTTTAAAGAAATCTGCGGAAAATGAAGTCACCATTTACGGTGAAGGCACAGTTGAAATTTTGCAAGATGGGTTTGGTTTTTTAAGATCTAGTCAGGCCAATTATTTGCCAGGACCGGACGACATCTACATATCCCCAAGCCAAGCGCGTCGTTTTGGGTTGCGCACTGGGGACACAGTAGAAGGAGAAATTCGAGCCCCTCGAGAAGGAGAGCGGTACTTTGCTCTGCTCAAGGTAAATACAGTTAACTTTCAAGATCCGGGAAAAGTTAGAAACCGGATAAATTTTGATAACTTAACTCCACTTTATCCAGAAGAGCGAATTTTACTCGAAAGCGCTAAGCCAGTTGGAAAGGATTTTACCCGCCGTGTTGTTGACTTAATAGTTCCACTTGGAAAAGGGCAACGTGCCTTGATTGTCGCCCCGCCCCGTTCGGGTAAAACTCTTATGCTACAGAATGTTGCTCACGCGATAGCAGAAAATAACCCGGATGCCTTTTTGATCGTTTTGTTGATCGATGAACGGCCAGAAGAAGTTACTGACATGAAGCGCTCAGTCAAAGGAGAAGTAATTAGCTCAACTTTTGATGAACCCGCTAACCGTCACGTACAAATTGCTGAAATGGTTATTGAAAAAGCCAAACGCCTCGTTGAACACAAACAGGATGTAATTATTCTTTTGGATAACATTACTCGTCTCGCCCGAGCCTACAACACTGTTGTACCATCTTCAGGTAAGGTTTTGACTGGTGGTGTTGATGCCAATGCTCTGCAACGCCCAAAACGCTTTTTTGGTGCCGCTCGTAATATCGAAGAAGGTGGTTCGCTAACGATCATTGCTACAGCACTTGTAGACACAGGGTCACGTATGGATGAGGTGATCTTTGAAGAATTTAAGGGAACAGGTAATGCAGAAATTATTCTTGATCGTAAACTTTCGGATAAACGTATTTTCCCAGCAATTGATATTACCAAATCAGGAACCCGAAAAGAGGACCTGCTAATTGGCAAAGAGGACTTGCAGAAAGTTTGGGTGCTGCGCCGCATCCTTGATCCTATGGGACCTCATGACGGAATGGAGTTTTTATTGAGCAAATTGCGTAACTCTAAAAACAACGCAGAGTTCTTTCAATCGATGAACAACTAATGATCGAATGTTTCACGTGAAACAATCGAAATTTTCTCTTGAGGATATTTTTTCAGAATGTGGTTGGGGTGAGTCTCATAACCCAACACAGATAAAAGAACGGTTAGAGCTTTACCTTGACTTGATTCGGCAATGGAATCAGGCGGTTAATTTGGTTGGCAAGAGCACGTTAAAAAACGGTTGGCAGCGACACATCTTAGATTCGGCTCAGCTATTGCCGTTTATTTATTCTTTAGATCAGAAAAAGACGGTGCTTGATATTGGAAGCGGAGCGGGACTTCCTGGTATAGTACTGGCGATCATGGGAGACTGCAAGGTAACTCTGGTTGAGGCCAACGCTCGTAAATGCCGCTTTCTAGAAGAGGTTGCTGTCCAAACCGATACGACAATTGAGGTGATACGAGCCCGCGCTGAAGAACTTGAGCCATGGACTGCAAATGTAATCGTAAGCAGGGCCCTGGCCCCCCTTTCCCAGTTACTTGCTTACAGTTTCCCATTTTGTACTGAATCAAGCCAGTGTTTGTTTCTAAAAGGCGAGGGAGCGAGGCAAGAAATCGAACAAGCACGGAATACATGGAATTTCGACGTTGAAATTTTTCCTAGCAAAACGAGTTGCCAGGGGACTGTGTTAAGGGTACAACATATACAGATGCGTAGGCGTTGTTCGTAAACGTGATTTTCTTGGAAAAGAATAAGGGTGAATATTAGTGAGCGCAACCATTGTTGCCATTGCCAATCAAAAAGGTGGAGTCGGTAAGACGACGACTGTTGTTAATGTTGCAACAGCTATGGCTGCAGTCGGTAAGAAGACGCTTTTAATTGATCTGGACCCACAGGGTAATGCAAGCAGTGGTTTTGGTTTTTCATCTGTATCGAGTGCCCCTGGAACTTACCAGGTGATTCTGGGAGAAATGGCTCTGGAATCTATAGTACAGAATACGGAAATCCCTAATTTATCCCTTCTTACTGCTTCTCCAGACTTGTCGGCAATTGAGCTTGAGATGGTTTTGCTGGAACGACGAGAGTATTTTTTGCAAAAAGCACTGGAATCAGTAGTCACGCGTTATGATTTTATTTTCATTGATTGCCCGCCGGCATTGGGGTTGTTAACACTCAACGCGTTGACAGCAGCACACAAGATTTTAATTCCGTTGCAATGTGAATATTATGCTCTTGAGGGATTAAGTCAGCTATTGCGTACCATTACGCGTATAAAACAAAAGCTTAACCCTGAATTGGCTATCTGGGGAATTGTGTTAACCATGTTTGATGCAAGAAGTGCTTTAAGCGAGCATGTGGCAAAAGATGTGCGACAATTTCTGGGTGAAAGTGTGCTTGATGCAGTGATTCCTCGCAACGTAAGAATTGCTGAGTCCCCTTCTCACGGAAAGCCTGCTCTGCTATACGATGTGGACTGCCAGGGGTCACGAGCTTATATCAAGTTGGTGGCAGAACTATTAAGAAAAATGGAGTAAAATATGACAGTATCTTCCACGATTAGCACACAACCCCTAGGGAGAGGACTATCGGCATTGTTGGGCCCAGAATCTGATCCTGATGTGCATATAATCTCAGTGCCACAGAATGAAACAGGAGCTTATGAGGTTCCAACCCATACGATTCGTGCCGGATCACAGCAGCCAAGAACTTTGTTCAATGAAGCAGAGTTGGCCGATCTTACGGCTTCGATCAAAGAGGTTGGTATTGTGCAACCCATTGTGGTGCGGCCAATTTCCGGGAAAGGAGAGGGTAGTGAGTACGAAATTATTGCAGGCGAAAGGCGATGGAGAGCTGCCAAGCGCTTAAACTTGTCCCAGGTTCCTGTGGTTATTCGGGAGTTTACCGATGAAGCAGCGCTTGAGGTGGGGTTGATTGAAAACTTGCAACGCCACGACTTATCGCCGATGGAAGAAGCAGAAGGTTTTCAGCAACTTATAAACAAGTTTAGCTGTACTCAAGAAACGTTGAGCCAACGACTTGGCAAAAGCCGCAGCTACATTGCTAACACGCTCAGGCTCTTGAATTTGCCGGAAGGTTTGAAAGACCACGTGCGAGCGGGTCGACTTTCTGCGGGCCATGCTCGGGTTCTTTTAAGTACAGATAATCCTGAAGAATTAGCTGAGGAAATTCTTCGTAATCACCTCAATGTCCGTGATGCTGAAAAGCGCCTAAAAACACAAAAGAGCAACAAGGCTCCTGTACATCAACGCCAAGAAGATAGCAAAGACACAGAAATTTTGGGTCTTGAACAAATGCTGACCTCAACTCTAGAAGCACCTGTAAAAGTTCAGGTCAAGGGAGACAAAGCTGTCTTGATAATTACGTGCCCCTCGTTGCGTAAGTTGGATGATGTGATTGAAAAGATTACGAAAGAAGGATGACGGTGGTTTTACAGCAAGGATATACAGAAAAGACACCCACACCAATTGACTCCTCGCTTTTTCGCCGAGTTATGGGACAGTTTCCAACAGGTGTTGCAATTGTTACAGTTGAACGGCCAGGGGCTCCTTACCTTGGAGTAACCATTAATTCTTTGATTTCTGTCTCACTTGCACCTCCCTTGATCCTTTTTTGTGCGAAAAAGACAGCCCAAGCATATGACATCATAGCGAGTGCTTCGGCCTTTTCAGTCTCTATTTTGGCAGACAATCAAGAATCTCTGGCTCTGCAGTGCGCTAAACCCGGAGGGATGGAATTAGACACTGCATTGGTTACAGGATCAGCTGCAGGCACTGAATGTATCCAAGAAGCAATGCACTCAGGTGGGGACCACACCATTATTGTAGGGCGCGTTAAGGCGCTTCATTTCGATTCTGACAGGCAGCCGCTGGTGTTTCACCGTAGTCGGTTTGCAACAGTTACAAAAGAAAAGTTTGCAGAGATCTAGCAAAACTGGCGCGCCCGAGAAGAGTCGAACTCCTAACCTCCAGATCCGTAATCTGGCGCTCTATCCAATTGAGCTACGGGCGCAAACATCAGTAGATACTCTTTTACTATACTAGTGATAGCGATTTCCAGCTGATTGTGCAAGGAAAAATCCAGCATAGACATATCAAATTCATTACAATATGATGACGCCAGACGCAGGTCTTTTAAAATCAGATGACATGATAATTGTTAAAAAGAACATTATTCAAAACGTTAGATTCGCACTTACGTTGTTGGTTAGTTTGTGTGCAACTACGTTGGCTACACCTAAAGGAGCAAAAATGACAGACGAAACTCAACGCCACCAAGTACTTATCATCGGTTCCGGTCCAGCTGGCTATACCGCAGCTATTTATGCAGCTCGTGCAAATTTAAACCCTGTGGTTGTTCAGGGAACTGAACCTGGCGGTCAACTGATGGTCACAACGGATGTTGAAAACTACCCTGGCTTTAGAGACATCATTCAGGGCCCTTGGTTGATGGATGAAATGAAAGCTCAAGCCGAAAATGTCGGTACAAAAGTAGTCCATGACATGATCGTTGATGTCAACTTCACACAAAAGCCCTTTGTGTGCACCGGAGATTCTGGAACAAAATATACAGCCGATGCCGTTATCATTTCCACAGGTGCGCAAGCCAAATGGTTGGGGATTCCTAGTGAAGAAAAACTACGGGGCTTTGGCGTTTCTGGATGTGCAACTTGTGATGCCTTTTTCTTTAGAGATAAAATTGTTGCTGTTATTGGGGGAGGTGACACTGCGGCTGAAGATGCCCTGTTTTTAACAAGACATGCCTCTAAAATCTATGTCGTACATCGCCGTGATCAATTAAGAGCGGAAAAAGTTCTCCAAGACCGCATGTTTGCAAACCCTAAAATTGAATTTATCTGGAATCACGTGGTGGATGAAATTCTAGGTACCGATAACCCAAAGTCAGTGACAGGACTACGTTTGAAAGATGTAGGGTCTGGAAAACTCAAGGAGTTGTCTCTAGACGGTGTGTTCATAGCGATTGGGCATACGCCAGCAACCGGTATTTTTAAGGGAAAACTCAATATGGATGAGCACGGGTATATTCTTTGCACCCCAGGTTCAACAGCTACAAACGTCGAAGGGGTTTTCGCCGCAGGGGACGTACAAGACAAGGTTTACCGTCAAGCTGTTACAGCAGCAGGACTTGGATGTATGGCAGCCCTCGATGCCGAGCGATATTTGGCAAGTCAACAAAAATAAGAGTTACAATAAGGATACTGGAACTGGATTCTCTGACATCCCGTCGCTCATCTCTAGTTGAGGGTCGGCTTTTTTGAGCCCCTGCTTGACCTTAAAGGCAAGTTCTTTAAGCCTAAAAGGTTTTGCAAGGAAGAACGCATTATCATCTTTGCCTACTTTGTCTCTAAACATATCTTCTGCATATCCAGATATATAAATGACAGGTACCTCCGGGATAAGATCCCGCACTTTCCTTGTCAACTCCAGTCCATCCATTTCAGGCATCACGATATCTGAAATCAAAAGATCCACAGAGCCTTCTCCTTTATCCAAAAATGCCTGCAGTTTATCAAGTGCCTCTTGCCCGCTCGTTGCTTCAATAACCTTATATCCTTTATCACGCAGCGCCCGAACACCAAACAAACGAACGGGTGCTTCATCCTCAACAAACAAAATTGTTTCTGTTCCTGTTAAATCACCCATTGATTTACGTGAAGTTTGTAACTTTTTAGAAGCTATTTCTGCAGATTTTTCATATCGGGGAAAGAGCAAACTAAATTTCGTCCCCTGCCCCAGTTTAGACTCAACAAGAATATAGCCTCCGGTTTGTTTGACAATGCCGTAGGTCATAGAAAGACCCAGTCCAGTCCCTTTGCTAATTTCTTTCGTCGAGAAAAAAGGATCAAAAATTCTTGCAAGATTCTCAGGAGCAATTCCACATCCTGTATCAATCACCTCAATGACAACATAACGTCCGGGTGAAAGATTTTCGTGATGCACTGGGATTGCTTTATCATATGTCTTCTCACAAGTATTAATTACTATCTTTCCCTTGTTGTTCATCGCATCTCGAGCATTGACTACGAAGTTTATCATGACCTGCTCAAATTGCCCTTTGTCCACCTTAATCAATCCCAAATCGGGGGCGTGTTTCATTTCAATTTTTAGATCCACTGAAACAAGACGGTTTAAAAGTAGTGAAACTTCTGCAAGCGCTTCTTTTACGTCTAAAATCTGTGGCTGCATTGTTTGTTGTTTGGAAAAAGCCAAAAGTTGGCGTACAAGGTTTGCTGCTCGATTAGAATTTTGTTTGATTTGCATGATATCAGTAAATGACTGATCTCCCGGGGAATGTCGCGACAACAACAAATCACAAAAACCCACCATTGCTGTAAGTAAATTGTTGAAATCGTGGGCAATTCCCCCTGCCAACTGTCCCATCGCTTGCATTTTTTGCGACTGTGCCAATTGCAACTGAATCTTTTTCTGTGCTGAGTTGTCAAAGAGATTCAATATTAACCCACTTACTTTCTGGCCATCAACCACAGTACCTCCCTGCTCTTGAATGCGTGTGGCAAATAGGGATGCCGTGCATTTCTCGTGTCCAGTAAAGGCCAGTTCAATAGGCATGGAAACCTTATGCCCTGCGAGTAATTGATTAATGGCTGTTTCTGCTTCTGGACGGCATGATTCCGCCAGCAAATCGACAAAGGCGGTCTGTGGATTGATCGAGACCCCCTCAATAATTTCATTACGAAAAAATTGGTTGCTAGAGGCAATTTTTCCTTGTGGCCCTAACAAAACAACGCCCATGGGTGAGGCTTCAAAAAGACTTCTAAAGTTTTGTCCTGTCTGTAGAAAATAAAATCCCTGCATGTTGGCTGATAAATCCTTAGGGTGAAAAACCCAAAGTTGAGCATTGGCCTCTCGAGATATTGGAATCACTTCAACAAACCAAGATGTCGATGGTATAACATGGGAGGTAATGGTAACCTGTTCTTGTGCAGCTCTTCCCTGAACAGAATGGGACAAAAGGTCATGAAACTTCTTGGCCGAATCCTCAGCAACAAACTCTGTTATAAAGAGATTTAGAAAATCGTCGTAAACATCGCCAAAGTGTCTGGTAAGTTGTCTATTGGCAAACACCGCATGCCCATCCACCATGATAAGGAGCCCCAAAGGAAGCACATCAATGCCTTCGTGAACAAATTGCTGTTGATCTTTAATATACAAAAGTTGGTAACACAAATAGCCAGTCACTCCAACGACTGCGCCGGCACAAAGGCTCATCGCAAGTGATAAAAGAAGGTGCGCTGTTTCATGACTCATCATGACCAGCACCAATCCCAAGACACCGATCAAAGCCAAGTTTGCCAACAAAAGCCATAACAACGTCTTCAAATGCCTACCAAAGGGAAACCGAAAAGGATTCGCTACACTGGCTGCTGTAAAATGTTTAATGTTAAATTTCATAATGTCCCTGCCTTATCAATATGACACGATTCATGTATATTACTGAAGCGAAGCTGAGACCTCCGTTTCCTGATACGCTCAAAGTGCCCATTTACTGGTGTAAACTGCAAGCTGGCGGCTATCATTCAAACTGGAGGTCTTGATTGCTCGCGAGTATGTAACAGTGCCTCTACTAGGATATAACTCAATCAGTCACTAACAGCAATGGATAACACACATCTTGATTCTTGAAACATATCAACTCGGCGACAAACATCTTGAAGTCACCTTCAGAAGAAATTCGCGTGCCAAGCGAGCCACCTTAAGGGTGGATACTGTCAAGGAAAGGCTGCTCGTGACTCTGCCACAACGAGTTCCTGAAGACAACGCATGGGAGCTTATCAGACAAGCCGAAGCCTGGATTATCAAGCAATTAGCACAAGGTATCAAACCTATTCCCTTTGCTCCGGATGTGGATATTCCTGTTTTTGGCATCCCACACCGAATACAGTTTCAAGAATTTGAAGATCTCAGTTTTGAAAGACTAAGTGTCGAACAACATCAACAATCCAAAACAGTTATCATTAAAGGATATACCCCACAAGTGCTGCCAACCCTTATGATGGATTGGCTCTGGGGGCAGATACAAGATTACACCACAAAACGAATCCAATTCTTTGCGCAAAACATTGGGAAAACTGTAGTTGAAGTGAACATTAAGGACCTAAAAAGCCGCTGGGGCAGCTGTTCTTCACGCAACAATATTTCGCTTTCCTGGCGCTTGGTTTTTGCGCCCCACAAAGTCGTTGATTATGTCTGCGCCCATGAAGTTGCACATCTTCGGGAAATGAACCACAGCAAACACTTCTGGAACATCGTTGCAGAGCTTTGTCCGGACTATAAAGATCATAGATTGTGGCTGCGCCAGAATAGTGCCCGACTACAAAGCTACGGCGTACCCATCAATGAATAGAGAAATTTGTATTCATCATCTTAAGCATGCTTGCATCGCCTGTGACCTTGCGCAAGAAATCAGTATTTCCATCATCCTCAGTACACCACCGCACGCCCTTGCTTACACCAGTGTTGATTATTTCAGAGAAATTTTTCGTATTACCCAATCCAAGTATCCTGGTGTACAAGCGAAATATATTCTTGATTGTTCAGGATATCCCGGCATGGCTATGAATGCTCTACGCCAAAGAGTAAAACATATCCGTTACCTGGATGACCAAAAGTTCACACAACAATTGCTCAGCATGGCACAACAACAAGAGATAATGCTTGTTACCAACCCAGCTGCAAGTGTTTTCGATTTACTGGATCAAAAAAACAACCGAGAAGCGCTTTACTCTTGGCTTACATCTGTGAAAGAACAAGACCTCTAGTCAGGCAAATGTGAGCTTGATGCCGGATACAAAGTCTGTCCTGCACTCCTTTGGACTGAACATCTTATTTAACCTGAGTTGTAACTATTCAGTCCACATCGGCCGTCAGGAGATGAAGTCACCATTTTGATCCAACACAGGTATGGCGGATAAATTTTTTTACCCATGCACAAAAATTTCTGCTGTCAAAGCAATTTAGAAATGTCCGGTTTTGCTATCTCGTAAACTAATAACCTCTAGGCTTTTCATAAATATCTCGGGGTTTGGGGCAGCGCCCCAATAAATGTAAGTCGCGCGAAGCGCGTATGCTCAAACAGCTTATTAAGGACGCTACGCGGCTTTATTTATGTGGGACTCTGTCCCACACCCTGAGATATTTATGAAA
>JBDLIP010000047.1 GCA_039714795.1 Pseudomonadota bacterium
TCAAAACTAAAAAACTGGATCCCGGCTCACTCATTTTTCCAATCCAGCTCTTGGCGAGCTGGGGAAAAATGGAGGCCGGGATGACGGCCCGTGGAGGATTAAGAAAATTCTTCCCTTATCCAAAACTCAGGTTAGGTAGATTTGGAGATATGTATACCCCACGAGATTGTCAGACTTGAGTTCCAAAACCAACGTTCAGGATGACGTTTGTAGAAGACCCCTATCTAAAAGCGCCATTTATGCTCGGGACGGGTATACAAGCTTCCGAAAAATCAACAGTTTGGTTTTGATCTCACTTCGGCATATCTTTAACATAAGGATTCCTACCGCCCTTATAAGTAAGGCGCAATGGGACTCCCCATAAATCAAAATCAGCACGTAGGTTATTTTGTAAATAGCGCGTGTAGGCATCCGGGACGTCATCGGGCTTATTGGTAAAAAGCATGAAGGTTGGTGGGCGTGTTTTGGCCTGGGTGATGTACTTGAACTTAAGCCTGGATCTGCCAACCAGGGGCGGGGGGTGCTGAGCTGTAACATCTTGCAGCCATTGGTTGAGCCGGCCGGTGGTAAGTCGTCGATTCCAGGTTTGATACGCAATCAAGGATTGATCCAAAAGTCGGGTTACATTTTGACCCGTTTGAGCGGAAATAGCCACACAGGGAACTCCCTTGACTTGAGGAAGGATTTTTTCTAGCCGGTATTTGAGTTCATCCAAGATTGCAGATTTATTTTGCACCTGATCCCACTTGTTGAGAGCAATGATCAGCACTCGCCCCTCATCGATAACGGTACTAGCGATGGTTGCGTCTTGTTTGCTCAAGATATCTTGTGGGTCAAGCAACAAGATCACAACTTGAGCATAGTCAATGGTTCTAAGAGCATCCGAGACTGCAAGTTTTTCAACAGCATCTTGTACCTTAGGGCGTTTGCGCATACCTGCGGTGTCAATCAGGCGAATCGGTTGGTCTTTATAATTCCAGTCGATAGCAATGGCATCGCGGGTGACTCCTGGCATGTCAGAGGTTAGAACCCGTTCTTGTTGTAGCCACTGATTGATTAGAGTTGATTTGCCCACATTCGGACGGCCAATGACAGCAAGTTGCAATGGTTGGGTCGTTGTACCTTCAGTTTCTTCTGACGGTGCTGGCAATCGTGAGGCCATCGCCTCGTAGAGATATTGAAGACCTTGGCCATGTTCAGCTGAAAGTGCAACGGGTTCGTCAAACCCCAGTTGGTAACCTTCGGCAATTGTTGCAGTAAGGTTGCTGCGGCGTCCCTCGCATTTGTTGGCAATCAACACAGTTGGTTTGCCCGATTTGCGTACTAGTTTGGCAAAATGCTCATCTAGAGGCAACAGTCCCAGGCGAGCATCAATGACAAAGAGAATCAGATCTGCATGCAGCAAGGCTTTCAGGGTTTGCTCGCGCATTAACGTTGTGAGATGATCAGTATCGTCTTTATCCAAATCCAATCCAGCGGTATCCATCAGCTGAAAACGCAAGTCCCCCAATTTTCCCTGGGTTTCTTTTAAATCCCGGGTCACACCAGGGCGATCATGCACCAAAGCCAGTTTCTTGCCAGCAAGCCGGTTAAAGAGGGTCGACTTGCCCACATTTGGCCGGCCAACAATAGCAACGGTTGGCAATGCATTTCCCATTAACGCATTGCGACGATGTCGCCCCCATCGGTAAGCAGGTAAAGAGTTCCTTGAGCAGCAATTGGGGGCACTGAAGTACTATCAGGTATTCTTTGTTGATTGACAATTTTTCCATCTTCAGCCTTGACGGTAATCATCTCTTGAGTTGAGCCCGTTACAATCAAGCGGTTTTCCACCAGTAGCGGACCCTGCCAAACAATCTTTCCGGTCCCTTCTTCTTCGTCCGTATAACGTGGCAGTTGGGTAACCCATTGAACCAGACCGCGGTCTCGGGTCAGACACACCAACTCGCTATCTGTTGTTACCATAAAGAGAAAATTACCAGCAACTGCTGGGGCCTGAATGCCACCAATCTCGCGATCCCATACCAGCGAACCTGTTCGTACATCAAGGGCTGCGGTGCGACCACTATGGCTGACTAAAAAGACCAAATTTTGATCAATGACAGGAGAGGCGCGAATGTGGGGTAGGGAAGAAACCGAATCCACCCGTTTGAAGGATGCAAGGCTTTCTGACCAAAGCGGATGTCCATTTTCTGGGCGCAGGGCAAAAATTTCACCCGATGAAAAGGGAGCGACAACGATTCCTGCACTGGCAGCCGGGCTGGCGCCCCCCAGTAGACCAGCTGTTTCTGTGATGCCACTGTGCGACCAAAGGGATTGCCCTGTGTTTTGGTCAAAGGCTTCCACTTCATTATTGATGGTCGTGACGAACACGTGACCGTCCTTGATGGTCGGAGCTGAGCGAGCGGGGCTATTAATCGGTGTGCGCCATTTAACGGCACCACTTGCTGCATCAAGGGCAAGTACTTCGGCAAAAGCAGATGCGACATAGATATTGCCTTGGTCATAGGCAATACCTCCGCCCAATACATGCGAAGAAATTTCATCTGGGTGAATCGGTTGCTGCCAAATCTGCTTTCCTGAGGTTGTATCAATGGCTTGTACTTCTTGGTCGGCATTGAGAACATACAATTGGCCATCATGCACAATGGGCGTTGACAAAAAGCGGCGTGATCCTCCAGAGCTTGAGCCGATGCTGCTGGTCCAAACGACTTTTGGCTGATCGGAAAGGGCTAGAGGTGGCATGCAGTGAGAGGCACAACCGCCATTTTGATCCCAATCTCGATTGGCTTGCGCTGCTGGGAGTTGGACAGGTACAGCCACTGCTTCAGGATTGGGTCTGAGAACATCCTGGTTCAACAAAACCAGCTCACGGTCGCCCTCTAGTGGGATTTTTTCCTTTTTAAACATTTTTGTACAGCCAGCAAGAGTGAGCGTAGTAAGGGTGAGGGTAGTCATAGCTAGCCCCAACAGCAAACGTGATTTCATGATATCAATACTCCTATAATGTAAAAATGTAAAAACTTGTAACTTCTAAGGTCCAGAAAGCACCGCCTCTAATCTCAAAATCACATTTTGTGGAGGAAATTGCTTTTGCTTTAGAGATTTTAAAATGGCTTTGGCTTGTTCAGGTTTGCCCTCGCGAATGGCTAAAATCGCTTGAGCTTCCAAAGCAAGCGCCGCCCATGGGTTTGCAGAACCACTGGCCTTTTGCAGCCTTAAGGTGAGAGCTTTAGGGTCTCCAGTGTCAAGTTGCAATAAAACTGAAAGCAGCAAAGCTAAATTTCGGGTTTTGCTATCGACTTTTCGGCTTTTTGCAAGATTATCGTAGATTGCAATGGCCTCTGCTAAGGGCGGCGCACCTGCTTTTTTCTGACTATTATATTGCACAATAAGCCCTGCACGTTGGAAGTCAGCCAGGTGGGCATATTCGCCTTTTTGCTCACTGAGTTTTTTCAAAGCTGCTAAAGCCTGGGGAAGTTGGTTTTTGTCTGCCAACGCTACAGCCTGGCTGAGGCTTTTCGACTGGGTGGTACGGTTTTCATAACGTGCATTCCGCCAATAAAGGGTTGCCCCTGTTCCCATGATGACTGCAACAACAATGGCGATGGTGTACATGCCATAATCTCGCCAAAGCTTCATTAACTTTTCTCGTTGCAGGTCTTCTTCGACTTCGTGAAAAATTGAATTGTCCACAATTGACTCCAAAATTTAGTTGTATATCTCCCTCTTTATAAAGGAATTGCACAAAAATATCAAATATACTGAAGCTGAATCCAGGATTGTTCAGTGAAAATGTGCTACCTACGGATCGTCATCCCGGACTTGATCCGGGACAGGATCCCATTTTTTTAAAATCTGCAAAAAAGAATTGGATGCCAAATCGTAAGATTTTAGAATATAATCCTTTTCAAGGCTTAGTTCTAAAAGCAACGTTTGGGATTGGGATGATGCCCCGTAGGCAGAAAGAACTCTTATCCAAAACTCACGTAAAATTTAGCAAAAGAAAGCTTTAAATATTAAGAAAATTTTAAACAAGTCCGGATAATCTTGAATATATAAAGAAGGATGTATGGCTTCCAAAGAAAGAGCAAAAAGGACTAGGATCATGTTAACAAAACAAAATTTTCATTCGTTAAAGTGGGGGGCTCTGGCCGCAACGGCAGCCATACTCTCGACAGGTTGTGCTGAATATGAGTTGCGCAAGCTGGATAAAATGCAACCTACAGGGTCTGAGTTTACTCAAACTTTGAGCAAAGAATATAAGAACCTTTCTGCCAAAGAGATTCGCATGAACTATGACGACTTCAGTTCAATGCACTTTGCTGAAAAAGGTCAAAAGGCTGCGATGGGTGAAGATATTGAGCCTGATACGATTGCCTCACTTGAACTTCCAGACAGCGTAAGGCCTGAATTTGAAACAGCACGTGCTCGCTTGGTCAGTGCACTAAAATGCCAAGGTCGTAGCAATGCCCCTAAATTTTCAGCCAAGGCGCAAGCAGAATTCGACAACTGGGCCGAAGAAGCAGAAGAGCGTTTTCAGACCAATTGTATCGAAGAGGCACGCTTGGCATTTTATGAAAATCTAAGGCTCGCCGAAGAAATCATTTGTCCACTTGATACCGCACCTCAGTTCCACGTTTACTTTAGGCATGACAGCGACAAAATTGATGCTAACATGGAAAAGGTTTTGGAAGAGGCAGCGGCTGCTGCAACGACCCACTGTCATTGTAAAGTTTTCCTAACCGGTTCAACCGATGCCAGTGGTACCAGAGCTTACAATGCTGACCTATCCAAACGTCGTGCAGATAACGTGAAAGCTTCCATGATCAGTAAAAATATCGAAGACCATCGCCTTGTGGCTCGTGGTCATGGTGAGTGGCCCGGTAGCCCGCAGCATTTACGCAAAAACCGTCATGTTGAGATTATCATTCACTAAGCTTTAATTAGGCTTTAATTAGAGAATGAAACGGAATTAATAAAAATAATAAAAAATAAGAAACTTTCGGCTCCTTAATTTTAAGGGGCCGTTTTTTTTGTGGGCTATGTCCCATACCCCGGGATATTTGCAAACAAGAATTATATATTTACAGGTTGTTTCGCTCGCATTCCTTATCTCTTATCCAAAACTCAGGTTAGTATAACAGCAAACAAAATAAACTATTGGATCTATAACCATAAATGTCTATAATGAAGGCGTTATGGTTTTAAGTAGAGTTACTTATTGCACTGCCAGAATGCTGACGTAAATTGCAAAGGATTTAGAGATGACCGAGACAGGATTACAAACTAAAAAACCTAAAGAGCAAGTTGCCGAAATTGGCAAACATAAATTGGCAAATCTACAACGAAGTCTCGAAAGCAAAATTATTGGCCAGAAATCGTTGATTGAGAATCTTTTAGTATGTCTTTTATGTGATGGACATATGTTGATCGAAGGTATGCCAGGGCTGGCCAAAACCACTGCTGCAAAATCAATTGCCGCCGGCATTGCTGCTGATTTTCACCGGATTCAGTTTACCCCAGACCTGTTGCCATCTGATTTGATCGGTACTGAAATATACGTTCACGAGAAAAGCAATTTTACTTTCCGTAAGGGACCCATTTTCAACAATATCGTTTTGGCTGACGAAATCAACCGCGCTCCGGCCAAGGTACAATCTGCTCTTTTAGAGTCCATGGAAGAAAGACAGGTCACGGTTGGTCACCAAAGCTACCAACTGCCAGAGCTGTATATGGTGCTGGCCACGCAAAACCCAATTGAACAAGAGGGCACCTATAACCTGCCCGAAGCCCAACTTGATCGTTTTGCCATGTATGTCGTAGTGGATTATCCAAGCCACGCAGAAGAATTACTAATTGCTGATATGGATATGGCCAAACAAGTAAAGCACAAGAGCGAAGACTTACCTGTTACCAGCACAGCTGAAATAGGGGCAGCTCGTGAGTCTGTTGCTGCCATGTACATGGATGAAAAGGTCAAGGACTACATCGTATCTTTGGTCATCGCCAGTCGCAATTCAGAAAAATATGCAGCCAAACTTGGCAAGTGGATTGCCCACGGTGCTTCACCTCGAGCCACACTTACATTGATTCGATGTACCAAAGCTCTGGCGTGGTTGCGGGGCGATGAATACGTAACTCCGCATCACGTGCAAGAAATTGCTCTGCCGATTTTGCGGCACCGGATAATTCCGACTTTTGCAGCTGAAGCAGAGGGAGTCACACGTGAGATGATTGTCAAACGCCTTTTAGAGGTTGTTGCAATACCATAGAAGGTCGAATTCATGCTATATCCAGATTTCGAGGAGTTAGTAGCTCTTAAAGGTAGAGCCACGCAACTTTGCTTAAAATCTAACCGGGCCGTTATTTCAACTGCTACCGGAGATAACCTATCCCCCTTTAGAGGGCAAGGTTTAGAATTTGAAGAGGTGCGAGAATATGCACCAGGCGATGATGTGCGCAATATTGATTGGCGGGTGACGGCACGTACTGGCAAACCGCACATGAAGGTGTTTCGGGAAGAGCATGAGCGTAGCGTCATGCTCTGTGTCGATGTCAATGAAGCTATGCGTTTTGGCACCAGAGGCACTTTTAAATCTGTGCAAGCAGCACGAGTGGCAGCTCTTCTTGGGTGGCGCGCGCATATGAATCACGACAGACTCGGTGGGTGCTTGTTTGGAAGCATCAGCAAAGGCGTACAGTTCTTTGCCCCCAAGCGATCGCGTAAATCTTTTTGGGCGATTTTAAAGCAGCTCAGTGATCACAACCACCTAACCGACTCAAAAATAGTGCCTGTAGGGGATATACTGATGAACTTCAACAAAGCGGCTCCCACCGGTTCACTGATCTATGTTATCAGTGACTTTAGTAGCTTGGGGGAGTCATTTGCTTTGCAGATCGGGAAATTAAGAAAACGCTGTGATCTGGTTTTTATTACAATCGATGACGCAGCTGATCAACATATCCCGCCAATAGGTGAAGTATTGTTTGCCAATGATCACACAGAAACAGTACACATCAATACCAACAATGGGTTGGGCAGAAAATCCTACGCGCATCAGTGGCAAGAAACCAGGACACAACTATGTCAAATTGCCTCTCAATTTGCTATTGGATTGATTTCATTGCGCACTACTGATGTGGTTGCTAGTCAATTAACGCTCGGTTTAAAACACTTGAGTAAAAGGACGCAAGTTAGATGAACGATTTAATTAACCAATTGCATGATATTGAAGGGATTGATGCCATTGCTTGGTGGCCGCTGGCTCCTGGATGGTGGGGCATCATCTCATTGGTATTAATTAGCGTTGTGTTGTTGGGGGTATATATACAACGCAGGCGTAGATTAGCCCGTAGTTGGCAACAGGATGTTGCCAGCCAACTGTGTGAAATGGAGCAAAAGCTTACCCCAACAACGGCCGTGGCTACAGCAAAGGAACTGTCTGAGATCATTCGCCGCATTGCAATCCAGCAGTTTTCGCGCAAACAATGTGCGGCTTTAGAAGGAAAAGCCTGGCTTAGGTGGTTGAAAAACCATGATCCCAACCAATTTGATTGGCAAACGCAGGGGGAGTGGTTGATCACTGTCGTTTACGCTCCAAGTACGACGTCGATTCCAATAGAGCATTTGCGTAACTGCTTGGCTGCCATCAAGAGGTGGATACAATAATGTTTACCTTTTATTGGCCTTGGCTGGTTTTGCTTTTACCGATTCCTTTGTTGATAAGATGGTTGCTACCAGAATATCGTGATCATGATGAAAGCATGCCGGCCCTGCGCTTTCCTGCACTTGCAAGATTGCAAATGGCGTTTTCAAGAGGGCAAATTAGCGAGAGGCATTCGAACAAATTATTTTTAATAACCCTTTGCTGTATTTGGCTATCACTTGTATTGGCGGTTATGCGCCCGCAATTGGTAGACAAATTTACTGATGTAAAAAATAAGGGATATGACCTGATGCTAGCTGTTGATATCTCAAAATCCATGCAAGCCCTTGATTTTTCAACGCAAGTCCAAGCAGTCAGCCGGTTGGATATGACCAAAAAAGTTGTCAGCAAGTTCGTGCAAAAACGCCAGGGAGATCGGATTGGCTTGATCTTATTTGGAGAAAATGCCTATTTACAAGTGCCGCTTACGTTGGACACGGCTGCCGTCAGTCAAATGCTCAACAATGCGGTGACAGGGATGGCAGGGCCTGCAACAGCCATTGGGGATGCCATTGGTCTGGCTGTGCGGAGTCTACGTGAGCGTCCAGATGGTTCTAGAGTTATTATTTTATTAACCGATGGCGAAGATACTGCCAGCACGATACCGCCCCTCCAGGCTGCAAAATTGGCGCAAGAGTATGATATTCACATCTATACCATTGGGGTAGGGAAAAATGGTCCGGTGCCTTATCCAACAGGAACCGGCGGAATTGTCATGGCCAATATTCCCATAGATGAAGCCTTGCTGAAACAAATTGCCAAAACCACTGGAGGAGCATATTTTCGGGCCACCAATGCCAATGCCCTTCAGAGGATTTATGACAAGATCAACAAATTGGAAAAAACCGATGCAGAGGTTAGAGAGTATTTAATTCGCGATCCGCTGTATCATTACCCTTTAGCAGTTGCGGCATTGCTGCTGTTATTTTTGTGCGTTGTACCTGCGGTCAGGAGGGTGATCAATGCAATTTGAGAATCTTTTGTGGTTGTGGGGATTGATTATTCCTCCTATTTTGTGGGTTTGCTTTGCTCTATTTCAACGTACACCTACTCTTGCCAATGGATTGGACAGCTTTATAGATGCACACTTGTTGCCGCACTTGTTGCTTGGCAATAAAACTTCAAAGCGCACGCTTTGGCAGCGCCTTTGCCTGTGGTCGGTCATGTGGTCTTTGTTGATGGTTGCGCTTGCAGGGCCACGTTGGGATTATCGTGAAATTGAAACTTTTGCCCCAGATCAAAATCTGGTCATTTTGCTAGATCTTTCGCAATCAATGGATGTAGAAGACGTACAACCATCAAGGTTAGTCCGGGCTCGGCAGAAAATTGAGGATATTTTGAGCCTGGCCAAAGGAGTCAATATTGGTCTGATTGCCTTTGCTGCTGATCCACACATGATTTCCCCACTGACAGACGATGTTGCTACAATCCGCCATCTGTTGCCCACACTTGATACAAGTTTGGTCTATGTGCAAGGGAGCAAGCTTGTACCAGCTTTAACAATGGCATCACGCTTGCTTGATGCACATTCTGGTAGCAACAAATCTATTCTTGTAATTACCGATGGTGGTTTCGAAGATGCTAGCGCAATTTCCAAGGCAAGAGAACTGTATGATCACGGAACCAGAATATACACCATGGGAGTTGGGACCCTGGACGGAGGTCCCATCAGAAACAGCCAAGGCGAATTGATCAAACAAAATGGAGCAGTTGTGATGTCGAAGTTGGAAATTGATAAACTACGCTCACTGAGCAATGCAGGGGGAGGGGGGTACTTGCAAGGGGATTACCATGATAATGACATAGCTGATATGTTGCAACAGATCAAAAAGCGTACCCAAGTTACCGAAAAGCAGCAGCACACAATACGGTTATGGGAAGAACGTTTCTATTTGTTGGTGTTTCCAATGATGATCTTGCTGCTGCTCTGGTTTCGGAAAGGATTTGTTTTTCTGGCGCTGTGCCTTACGCTGCCGCTATGGTCGCAGGTAAGTTACGCCAAACCAATAAAGCAGTACTTTCAAAATGACCAACAGATCGCCAATCAGGCTCTAGAACGGGGAGATTATGCAACGGCTATTGATAAATTTCGAGACCCCTATCGCAAGGGAGTTGCCCAATACAAAGCTGGCAACTTTGCTGAGGCAGAAACACTGTTCCGCCAATCGGAACGAGCAGATGTTGCAACAGATGCAGCTTACAATCTTGGTAATGCTCTTGCTCAACAGCAGAAATATTCTGAAGCAATCAAGGCTTATGAGGCTTTGTTACAAGACCAGCCGCAGCATGAAAAAGCCAAACATAACTTAGATGTAGTGAAAAAATTGCTGGAGCAACAGCAAGCACAACAGGATAAGGAGAACAATAAGGATAATAATAAGAGTGAAAGCAAATCTGAAGAGGAAAAGGAAAAGCAGGAAACTCAAGACCAATCTGGATCTGGTGCAGAAAACGACAACCAAGACTCGGACTCGCAATCTGAAGAGCAAACTCCAAAAGGGGACTCACAAGAACAACAATCAAAAGAACAATCACAGGAGAGGGATACCGATGAAGAATCTGAGGCTGAATCAGAGCAACAGACTCAAGAGTCACAGTCGCAAGAAAATGATCAACAATCTGCAAGCACGATAGAAAAAAGTACAATAGAAAAAAGCGCAGAGAGAATTCAGCAGGATATTGATGCGGATCAATGGCTCAACCGCGTTAACAATAATCCCCAGGCTTTTTTGAAAAACCAATTCTATATTGAATCCAAACGCAACGGTACGACGGAGGAACGTAATCCATGGTAAGGAAAATCACAGTACTCTTTTTATTTCTTTTAATTGCTGTTGGTCATAGTTACGCAGCTGAATTTACGGCCAGCGTCAGTAAAAATCGGATCAGTATGGGCGAAAGCTTGCAGCTCAAGCTTGAGTTGAAGGATGCCAAAGCAAAATCTCGTCCAGATGTTTCAGCGATTGAAAACGATTTTTCCATTTATGGCCAGCAGCAATCATCAAGTACCTCGATCATTAATGGCAGCGTTTCAACCAGTACAAGCTGGAATTATGTATTAATGCCCAAGCGGGAAGGGGAACAGACCATTCCTAAAATTCAGCTTAAAACCTCAAAGGGCGTGCTTGAGAGCCAATTGGTTACCATCTCTGTTACTCGAGCTGCCACGCACATTAATGCAGGAGAATCAGGTAAAAGTGATGGTGTTACAATTACAGCAAGTGTCAGTAAGCGTAATCCTTACAAAAATGAACCCATCATTTATACAGTGCAATTACGTTCAAGTACTGATTTAGCAAATGTGAACTTGGGGGAGCTCTCAGTTAAAGATGCAATTGTTGAAAGGATTAATGAACCAAAAATAGGCAACTTTATTGAAAATGGTGTGGCTGTTAGAGTTGCCGAAATCAAGTACCGCGTTACTCCTCTGAAATCAGGTGAGATTTCGATTCCCCCACTTGTCATTCAGGGAGAAATTCCGGTACCTGCGGTTTCTTCAGGTGATTTACTAGACCATGATTTTGATCTTTTTGAAAGACTGCGTAGATTCGGTAATTTCGGTTCATTGGCGATTTCCCGCCGTGAACCTTTTGCAGTTGGCACAAAGCCGATCACGTTGAATGTTAAGCCAGCCAAAGCTGCGGTGACTCCCTGGCTTCCAGCACAATCGCTAACGATATCTGAAAATTGGAATGACGAGCAAAATTTTCGGGTTGGCGAACCCATTACTCGCCGATTTACCATAGTGGGCAAGGGGATTACCTCCAAGCAGTTGCCCAGTTTACAGGAACAGTTGTCCAAAAATAGGAACTTTAAAGTCTATGCTGATCAGCCAAGATTTGGTGACGATACAAGCGATGGGGTGCCTACAAGTTGGCGAGAGGAAACCTATACTTTGATCCCTAAACAATCTGGCCAGATCACCCTGCCGCAAATTTCTGTTGCCTGGTGGGATGTAGAAAACGATAAAGAAATGCAGGCAAATGTGCCAGAACTACAGTTAACCATTGCACCAGGTGTTGCCAGCAACACCAAACAAGTAGAAACAGTGCCAGAGTCAAGCGAGATTCACAACAAGAAAACGGCAAAAGTTGCCACTGCTCAACATAGCCATTTGTTGCTTGCGGTTCTTGCAGTGCTGATCGGATTATTGCTTATGGCATTATTTTGGGTGATCAACTTGCGCCTTAAGGTGACTCAACTCAAAAAAGTCGGACCTGTAATTGCGCAAACTCCAGCAAAACCTGAGGCAAAGTTAACATCATGTAAGGAAATTACCAAAGCAACCTCAGCAAAGGAATTGCAGTCGATGCTGCAAAGCTATGCCCATTGCCATTGGAATCTTCCCAAAAATTCTTCCTTGGATACTGTGTTTGCAGCAGCAAAACAAAAGGCACCATCTTTGAGTGTTCAGGATGTAAATTTGGCCACCAAATCCATACAAGGATCTCTTTATGCAAATCAGCAAATTGACCTTGAATTGGTCAAAAAGACTTGTGTGGATATTATCAAGCAAACTGAAAAGCAAGTAAAGAATAGAAGGGTAGAACGTGAAAAACTTCCGATATTAAATCCATAATATGCCCGTCCTGGGCATAAATTGCGCTTTTCAATTGGCTCTTTTGCGTTTTGAGTGGGTAAGGAGATTTTTTCCTAATCAGAAAATTCGATGCTAACTACCTTCAGTTAAGTAAAAAAACAGCAATGGTCAA
>JBDLIP010000048.1 GCA_039714795.1 Pseudomonadota bacterium
AAAGCATTTTCTTACTCCTTTTTGGTTGACAGGAGTACAATCTAGTTAAGTTTTTATTAAAATCCAAGACACTTTAGGGAATACGACTAACCCAGTCCCGAGAAGAGGCAACTGTTTTCTTGCTACTCCTGCAATTTATTGCATGTGGGGCTCGATGAAAGCTCATCGATTTTAGAAAATAAGGAGTGGCGCAGACTACTATTCACGATTGATTTTGCCAGAGCAAAATCTTCAAGTGCACTGCTTACTATATGCTTCCGGACTCAAAAATAGAATTAGCACCAACCTCCAAAACCCTTGATTTTATTGGTGCGCCCGGCGGGATTCGAACCCACGACCCCAGGATTAGGAATCCTGTGCTCTATCCTGCTGAGCTACGGGCGCCCGATAGAAGGAAGTATAGCAAAGCCATCAGCGAATGGGAAAATCAAAATACGTCTCTGGGAAGGGTTCTTGCCGTAAAGCGAAATGCCACCACTCTTTTGAATAGTTGTCAAAACCATGACTGGACATAAGACTGACCAGAAAAGCTCGATTGTTTTTGGCTTCTGCACTGATATTAAAATTATTTGTGTGTGCCTTTTCATCGAGGCAATCAAAGCCAGTGCCCATTTCTATGCTGTTGTCGTTAAAGCGCTGCCCTTTGGGCAGACGGCCGTCAATTACAGAATGGCCTGGTTGGTATTGATCTTGTTGCGGCACAGGAACAGGAAACCAACGTCAGATCAACAGCACACCCTCGGGTGTGCTGCGAACGCAGGGCCACATATCCTTGCGCAAACAGTGTGTTTTTTTCAATATCTGGGTAAAACTCTGTTTTCATAGTTTGGTCACCGGGGTCAAGCGACCAGCGCATGAAATGAGCGCCAGCTCGGAGCGGGCGGTAGGCTTCATAGACTTTAAGCGATAGCTGTTGCGTCTTTAGCTCTGCTTGAACATTTGCAAGCGCTTGGCCCAAGGCATTGCTGACAACACAACGATTTGCTTCATAACCATCAATTGGGCACCCCACAAAATTGTGATAACCGGCATAGCGGATTTCTTGCAAAATGGAAGCGTCATGAGTTTCGAGGTAGGAAAAACCTTCTGGTAGCCTATCCATTTCAGTATATACGTCGAGACTCAAAAAAAGTTTGCAATATGGCTGCACATTCTTTTTCCTGGATTCCGCCCACCACTTCAGGTTTGTGGTGACAGGTCTTATGATTAAAGATTTGCGGACCGTGGTCAACTCCTCCGCCTTTGGGATCATAAGCACCAAAATAAAGTCGGCGGATACGAGCAAGGCTAATGGCTTGGGCGCACATAGGGCAAGGCTCCAGCGTTACATAAAGATCGCACTCGGTTAGTCTGACCATATTCATCTTCTGTGCCGCTTTGCGTATGGCAAGTATTTCGGCGTGAGCCGTTGGATCGTGTTGTTCGAGGATTTCGTTACCAAAAGCACTGACGACTTGATCTGTACAAACAATCACTGCACCAACGGGAATCTCTCCCCGGTGTGCTGCAAGCTCAGCCTGCACAAGTGCGGCCGACATAAAATCTTCTTTAGGTTGGGTCATCAGGGGTTTGTTCATCTTTTCTTTTCTATGCTATACTAAAGCTGAATCAAACTATTGGTTTTCTGGTACACTCAAAGTGTTAATTTACAGTTGTAAACTGCGCGCTATTCGTTATCACAAAACTCAACATTTTGATTCATCACGGGTATATTCTTTAACAATAATTATAATTGGGGCCTAGTCTACAAGAAAATGATGACAAACACACGCACAGAATACGATACCCTTGGTCCGATTGAAGTACCAACCGATCAATATTGGGGAGCGCAAACTCAACGCAGTCTCAAAAATTTTAATATTGGCACAGAGCGCATGCCCGAATCTTTGATTCGTGCATTGGGAATCCAAAAACGAGCCAGTGCTACAGTCAATATGTCTCTAAAAATTTTGGATCCAAAGCATGGTCAGGCAATTGTCCAGGCAGCTAATGAAATCATCCAGGGAAAGCTTTTTGAGCAATTCCCATTGAAAATTTGGCAAACAGGATCGGGTACACAAACCAACATGAACGCCAATGAAGTGATCGCTAATCGGGCAAATGAATTGCTGGGGGGTGAGTTGGGGGCAAATTCCCCTGTGCACCCTAATGATCACGTCAATCGTGGACAGTCGTCCAACGATACCTTTCCCACCGTTATGCACATTGCAGCTGTTGAGCAGGTTACACATCAGTTATTACCAGCCCTTGAAAACATGCATCAGGCGTTATGGCGCAAGCAACAAGAGTTTCAAAATGTTGTCAAGATTGGCAGGACTCATTTGCAGGATGCAACACCTTTGACTTTGGGGCAAGAGTTTTCAGGATACGTAGCGCAAATCCAGCAATGTACTCAGCGAATTCAAGCGGTGTTACCGCGCCTTTATCAACTTGCTCAAGGCGGGACGGCAGTTGGA
Source organism: Pseudomonadota bacterium (assembly GCA_039714795.1). Classification (NCBI taxonomy): domain Bacteria; kingdom Pseudomonadati; phylum Pseudomonadota; species Pseudomonadota bacterium. The sequence goes on from JBDLIP010000048.1 coordinate 2,457, forward strand.
ACGGGTCTCAACACTCACAAGGAATTCCCGCGTCGTTTTGCCGCAGAAGTTGCAGCCATCACGGGGCTCCCTTTTATCACTGCTGAAAACAAATTTGCAGAGTTGGCTGCCCATGACACACTGGTTGAGCTTTCTGGGACCTTGAATGTGCTAGCAGTTGCGGTGATGAAAATTGCAAGTGATCTGCGTTTGTTAGGATCAGGACCTAGATGTGGATTGGGAGAGCTAAAATTGCCTGCCAATGAGCCAGGGTCTTCTATAATGCCGGGTAAGATTAACCCAACCCAAGCTGAAGCCTTGACAATGATTGCTGCTCAAGTGATGGGCAATCACACGACTGTTTCCATTGCAGGGGCTTCAGGGCATCTTGAATTGAATGTCTTTAAGCCGGTGATCATCTATAATATTTTACAGTCGATCACCCTGTTGAGTGATGGGATTACAAGTTTTACCGATAGGTGTGTGAAAGGCATTGAAGCCGATGAACAGCGGATTCAGCAGCTGCTGCATGAATCTTTAATGCTGGTTACAGCTCTAAACCCACGTATTGGTTATGACAAAGCTGCTACAATTGCCAAAAAAGCATATGCCGAGAATCTGACCTTAAGGCAGGCAGCCGAAAATCTTGGCTTTGTTTCAGAGCAGGAATTCTTGACGTGGGTGAAACCAGAAAAAATGATTGGACCACTTGAAGAGTAGCTGGGTTATTCAGTATCTAGTTCCAATCACTGACCCACCTACTGACCACCGACTATTAAGCCACCTTCAGTGGTGCATCGCCTTTTTGCCAGTTACAGGCTGTCAACCCACCTGTTTGTAGGGCATCTAGAGTACGCAGGATCTCTTTGGGGTTACGACCAACGTTGAGGTCATTAACAGAAACATGACGAATCACACCTTCTGGATCAACGATATATGTGGCCCGCAAACACACCCCTTCTTTCTGTTGCAAAATGCCAAGAGCAGTAGAAAGATCACGTCGGATGTCCGATAGCAATGGATATTGAAGGTTGCTCAGATCCTTATGATCGTTGCGCCAGGCTAGATGTACAAACTCAGAGTCCGTACTAACACCATAGACTTTGGCATTGCGGTTGGTAAACTCACCGTTTAGATTGTTGAAGTCAGAAATTTCAGTAGGGCAAATGAAGGTAAAATCTTTTGGATAAAAGAAAAAAACCTTCCAAGATCCAGAATCTGTTCGGTCGGTGATTTCTTGAAAAGCATCTTGGATATTGTTTGAAACAACTCCAGTCATTTTAAAGGCGGGGAAACGATCTCCAATGGTCAGCATAGTAATTCTCCTTTTACAGTGAAGTTGAATCAACAGGTCGATTTTCTGGTGTGTTCAAAGTGCTCATTCACCTAAAGTAAACTGCGCGCTTTTCACTGCCATAAAATCAACATTTTGACTCAGCACGGGTACATCTTATCAACATCATCATCATAGAAAACTAATCCCCAGTTTGCAAGCGCTCAACCAATTGCTTGACTGTGGGAATAAAGCCATTGGCATAGAAAGGGTCCTGGCCAAATTCATAAGCGCCGTGTCCGGCAAACATCAGTTGAGTATTGACATCACCATCATGGCCGATAGCTTGCAAGGTCTTTTGAATGCAAAACGAACGGGGGTCGGCTTTGCGGCCCGTGGTTCCGCCTTCTTCTTGAGACCAATTGCTAAATAAACAGGCACTAAGACATCCCATACAGTCAACCTGGTCTTTGTGAATTTCTTGCTCGTCTTCGGGAGTTACAAAAATCAATGTGTGATCAGGGGTGCGCATGGCTTGAGTGAATCCTTGTGTGATCCATTGTGTTGCACGCGCGTGATCCTTCTTGCTCACATAAACAATTCTCTGTCGGGGTCCTATGGGAAGAGCTTCCGTAAAATCGCTTGTCTGTTTTGTTTGATACGAGATCTGACGGTCTTTGCGTTCATCAAGTTCTTGCAAGAATACATTGTTCACAGCTGAGGAATAAAAGCCCGTAGGACTATGGCGATTGAGGGAAATATCTCCTTTTTTCAGCGTTAGAAGCTTAGCTTTCCAAGCGTCGGAAATAGGGCTTTCCTGAGTTAAAAGCGGACGAGAGCCAAATTGAAAGGCGATTGGTCCCAATTCCCTGTTATTAATCCAGTCTGTCCAGTCTCGCAAGTACCACACGCCGCCAGCCATGATAATGGGCACATTGTGCAGGCCAAAGCTATTCATAATCTCTCTAAGACTGCGAACGCGGGGCAGGGGGTCTTCTGGAGTTAAGGGGTCATCGCTATTGCTGATACCATTGTGGCCCCCGGCTCTCCAGGGATCCTCATAGACAACTCCACCCAGCAACTCCGAGAATTTATTGTAAGCTCGTTTCCACAATACCCGAAATGCGCGAGCTGAAGAGACAATTGGATAATAGTGTAGATTATATTTTGCAGCAATTTCTGCAACGCGATAGGGCATCCCTGCACCACAGGTAATTCCATGCACAATGTCTTTAGCTTTTTCTAAAACTCCGTGCAGGATTTCTTCTACCGCAGCCATTTCCCACAACACATTCATGTGCAGGCGTCCTTGGCCTCCAGCTGTTTCATGGGCGATTTGTGCCTGGGTGATTCCACCTTTGATGGAATACTCAATCAATTCGCGGTGTCGCTCACTTCGAGTGCGACTGTGATATAGCATAGGGATCACATTCCCATTTTCGTCATAGGTGTCAGCATTGACAGCTGAGAAAGTTCCAACTCCTCCAGCAGCTGCCCAAGCACCTGCGCTTTCACCATTGGAAATAGCGATGCCCTTGCCTCCCTCAACAAGAGGAAGGACCTCTTCGCCAGACATCTTGAGTGTTTTTAAAAGGGACACGATCTATTTAACTCGCTTTTACGGTCACAGTTTTTAAGCTTGCACACTAGGCTGTTCAGAAGATGAGATAGATTTCCCGGTCGCCTGGTCAACATCTTTCATACTGAGTTTGATTTTTCCTCGAGGGTCAAAACCAACCACCTTAACATAAACTTGTTGACCTGTTTTTACAACTGATTCGACTGATTCAATCCGTTCTTGACTGATCTCACTTATATGGACTAAACCATCTCGATCGCTCATGAAATTTACAAAAGCACCAAAATCCATGATTTTTACGACTTTACCCTGGTAAATGATACCGATTTCAGGTTCAGCAGTCAGCTCGACAATTCGGCTTTTGGCAATGTTTATGGATTCTTCATTGACGGCCGAGATTGTGACATGGCCTTCATCATCGATATCAATCTTAGCACCAGATGTCTCAACAATTTCGCGAATCATCTTGCCGCCTGGCCCGATAATGGCACCAATTTTGTCCTTGGGAACATGGATGGTGACCATGCGTGGAGCATGTTCACTGACATCATCGCGTGCTTGGCCTAAGGCTTTGCTCATTTCATTTAGGATATGTAACCGCCCGTCTTTTGCTTGCTTTAAAGCGACATCCATAATTTCCTGGGTAATACCTTTGACTTTGATGTCCATTTGCAGCGATGTAATTCCATTTTCGGTTCCTGCAACCTTAAAGTCCATATCGCCAAGGTGATCCTCGTCGCCTAAGATGTCAGAAAGAACTGCAAACTTTTCGCCCTCCTTAATCAATCCCATGGCGATACCTGATACAGGCCTTGCAAGGGGAACTCCTGCATCCATGAGGGCAAGAGAGCCTCCGCACACCGTTGCCATCGATGATGATCCGTTCGATTCTGTAATCTCAGAGACAATGCGGACTGTGTAAGGGAACTCTTCTTTGGTTGGGACAATAGGATGCAAGGCACGCCAGGCGAGTTTACCATGGCCAATTTCACGTCGGCCTGGAGGGCCTACACGACCCGTTTCCCCAACAGAGTAAGATGGAAAATTATAGTGCAGCATAAAATGCTCACGTCGCTCACCGGAGAGCTCTTCGATGAGCTGTTCATCTTGCCCTGTTCCCAAGGTTGTCACCACAAGCGCTTGGGTTTCCCCGCGGGTAAATAAAGCACTTCCGTGAACACGAGAGAGCAATCCTGCTTCGCAGACGATCTGGCGCACGGCTTTCGTATCTCTTCCATCGATGCGTTTTCCAGAATCAAGAATGTCGCCACGGACAATCTGCTTTTCGAGTTTTTTGAAAGCATCACCAATGAAATTTTCATGAGCTTCATCTTCTGCTATGAGTGCTTCGACGGCTTTTTCTTTGAGTTGATCAATCGCTGCACGGCGAGTTGTCTTCTCTGTTTCCTTATAGGCCTTTCTAAGGTCGACCTCGACGATAGATTTGACTTTGTCAAATACCGTTTCTGCTTCTGGCGCTGGTTGTGGTACTTCCCATGCCGGATTACCCACCTCTTTAGCAAGGCTACCAACAGCTTCGATGACCGGTTGAAATTGTTGGTGACCAAACATCACGGCCTCTAGCATTTGCTGTTCTGAAAGCTCATGAGCTTCAGATTCGACCATTAAGACGCCATCGCCGGTTCCAGCAACCGTAAGATCCAGTTTTGAGGTCTCCAGTTGCTCAGAGGTTGGGTTCAAGACAAATTGTCCATCCACATATCCAACTCTTGCTGCTCCTAAGGGACCATGGAAGGGTAGTCCAGCAATCGATAAAGCTGCTGCGGCTCCCACAAGTGCTACAACGTCAGGCTCATGATCTATATCGTGACTCAAGACGGAACATAACACCTGGGTTTCATTACGAAAGTTATCATCAAACAAAGGACGAATTGGCCGGTCGATGAGTCTTGAGGTAAGAATATCTTTTTCGCTAGGCCGCCCTTCTCTTTTGATGTAGCCCCCGGGGATTCTACCTGCGGCATACATTTTTTCCTGGTAATGAACAGTGAGCGGAAAAAAATCCAAACCAGGTTTTGGCTTTTTATCGGCAACGACCGTACACAATATCTTGGTATCCCCGTACGAGATCAAAACAGCGGCATCAGCTTGGCGGGCGATTCTGCCTGTCTCAAGAGTGAGCGTGCGCCCTCCCCATTCTATTTCTTTGCGGTGTATTTGAAACATAATTTTTAAAAACCTTTTCTATTCTAGATACAGTGTTAGTGGACTGCAGATACAAAACTCAGTGCACAATCAGGATATAACTTCATACTTTCTAGCGGCGCAAGCCAAGTTCTTTAATGACTTCTTGGTAGCGGGTATAATTCTTGCGAGCAAGGTAGTCCAAGAGACTACGGCGTCGGTTAACAAGGATGATCAAACCACGGCGGCAGTGAAAGTCTTTTGCATGCTGCTTCATGTGTTCGGTCAGATTGTTAATGCGTTCAGTAAGGACCGCCACTTGTACTTCTGGAGACCCTGTATCTTGAGCTCCACGACTAAAATCTTTAATCAGTTTCTGCTTACGTTCTGCTGTTATCGACATCGTTTTCTACCTTTCTGTGACTATGTTAAAAACCCGCGTGGGGCGGATCCATTCATCGATCAGCGTTGCAAGAGCCACAGGAACCCCTTGAGGAGTGACGCAAAGCACAAGGTCTTTGTGTCTACTTTGCCGTGTGGTGGCGACTGATTGCACGGCTTGTCCGTGCATGAGCTTATGTTGATCACTTGAAGATATTTTGATAGCTAGGATGTCGTCCAGCACAATATCAAGTGGGTACAACTGCTCTACGATAACTTCTTTATGCCCTAAATCACTCCAATTTTCCAGTAAAATCGCACTGCTCTCGTGAAAATTTCCTACCTGGGTCCTTCTAAGAGATGTTACGTGCCCAACCGTGCCAAGGCGGATCGCCATATCTCTGGCGAGGCTGCGGACATAGGTTCCTTTATGACAGTGTACTTCGAAGGAGGATTGTTCTTCATTTTGGCTGTCTAAAAGCAGTAAATTGTCGATATGCACTTGTCTTGATTTAAGCTCAACATCTTTTCCGGCACGTGCGTACGCGTAAGCTGGCTTGCCCTTAATTTTAATAGCGCTATAACGTGGAGGTATTTGCTCGAATGTTCCCGTAAAATCTTTGAGAATGGCCTGAATCTGTTTTGGGGAGGGTCTGACAGAAGATGTGGCTATGATCTCTCCTTCACGGTCGTCTGTTGAAGTTTGCATGCCCCACTTGATCTCAAAGCGGTACGTTTTTGCTTGATCCATCATAAACGGCACTGTTTTGGTGGCTTCACCAATTGCGATGGGTAAGACACCGGAGGCTAGAGGATCTAAAGTGCCAGCGTGACCAATTTTGCGAATTCTCAAGATGTTACGCAATCTGGCAACAACCTGGTGTGAGGTCATTCCCTCGGGTTTATCAATGTTTAGCCAACCATGCATTAAACGAGTATCACAGATCCTGAGCCACATGAGGAGATCGCAGTAAATTTTCAATGTGGTTTGCTGTCTCAAAAGATTGATCGTGTTCAAAACGGAGTGCAGGGACTCCGCGCAGCCGTAAAGATTTTCCAAGTTGGTGGCGCAATTGGGGAGCACAGCGATTTAATGCGCTAACAACTTCAGATGTATTTTGACCGCCAAGCGGCGTGACAAAGGCAAATGCGTGCTTCAAGTCGATACTCATACGGACTTCGCTGATGGTGATCGAGCAATCCTGCAAAGCTTCTTCCTGCCACAGTCCTTGTTGCAAAAGCGAAGAGAGAATATGACGTACTTCTTCGCTGACTTGACGTTGGCGCTGCGTGGGTTGGGTGTTTGGTCCTTTTTTAGACATATTTTAAAACAAAATCCTATTATTTTTGTAAGTCCTTGACAAGGGTAACTGTTCAGCTCACTCCGATCGTCATTACGGCCGGTGCAGACAGAATGGTTACCTTACAAGTTATAATATGGTTCTAGTGAGGGGAATTTTCAATATTTATTTTTGTACTCCTTGATGGATGAACACACTACCGTTTTTGGGAAAAATGTGGTTGAATGTTAGGTGTACAGAATCATGATAAAAGGTGATGGAATGACTGGTCCTTTAATGCCAAAAGCAACTGCCACTTGGTTGGTGGAAAACACGAGCCTGACCTTTGAGCAGATTGCAAAGTTTTGCGAGCTTCATCTGCTAGAAGTGCAAGCCATTGCCGATGCCGAGCTCTCTGCCTCTATGGCACCCTTTGATCCCATTGCAAATGAACAATTGTCTTGGGAAGAAATTGAGCGTTGTAGCGCAGATCCTACGGCTCAGCTTGAATCCCTAGCCCCTAAGCCCGGTATAGCCGTGAAAAAACGTGAAGGTGGGCGTTACACGCCAGTTACCAAACGTCAAGATAAGCCCAACGCTATTGCCTGGCTTTTAAAGCACCATGGTGAGATGAATGACTCTCAAATTTGTCGTTTGCTTGGAACAACCAGTCCGACTATTCGAGCGATTCGTGAACGCAGCCACTGGAACTCTGCCAATATTCGCGCTAAAAATCCTGTCGATCTCGGTCTTTGTTCACAAAAAGAGCTTGATGAGGCGGTTGCCTATGCAAAGTCACACCCAAAACCTTCTTAAATTCTCGAAGAGAGCCAGATAGCAACGCGGGTTGCGGCCTTGATTGATCGGTGTAAAAGTGGATACGCTGGGGCTTGCTTTGCGCCGTGCTCAAGACTGAGTTCTTTATGCTCACGCTCTTCTTGGCGGCACTTACTGATTAGCTGTTTAAGCTCTGGCTGCTCAGTGCCGAGTTTTTGTTCCTGGGATGCGTAATGTTGGTCGATCACTTCTTCAACTGCGGCAGTACAGGCCATAGCTGATTCTTTACTTATTCGTGCTGTTGCAGCGCCCAGGGCAAAACCCGCAGCGCGCCAAATAGGGGTTAACGCGGTTGGACGTACTCGATGCGAGATCATCATGGCATCGAATTGTTTAAGGTGATCCAATTCTTGGTCAAGCATATGCTGTAGTATGGGAGTTTCAGGTGTGTTTCCAAGAACGGACAACTGACCTTCGTAAATACGCTTGGCTCCAAACTCTCCAGCTTGATTCACACGAATCATACGGTGTATCTCTGCTGTTTGTGTTTTGCTTTGTGTGGTAAATTGTCTTTTACCTTTATCTAAGTGCGGTAGGCCTTGGGTCATTGTTTTTGCTTTCTTGCAAACGCTAGACCAAAGATAGCAATCAGTAGTAAGGCCATAGAATGCAGACTATTATAGCCAGCCATTGAAATACCAAATAGTTTCCATTGGACTTGGTCACAGGCAACGTGGGGTTGGCTTGTGAGTTGTTGACGTAGTTCATCGATGGTTTGGCCTGAAAGAGAGGGGGCTTTACACACTGCCGGTAGCGGTGTCCAGTGTAGTTCTACAGCGACTTGATATAGGGCAACTCCTAGTTCAGCCAGCAACAAAAGACAGGTAACTCCAAGGGCAAAGCGGTGCATTCCAGGATATTTGAAGAGTGCTGCAACAGCTGCAACGACTAAAATTGCCCAGTAGATATATCTTTGGTACAGGCACAGTGTGCATGGCTGGATGCCAAAGAAGGTTTGTGCAATCCAAGCACCGGCTAGAGCAAATACACACCCGAGAAAGATTAGAAAGAGGATATACCGTTGTGTCATGTGCTCTGGCCTCGTAGAATTTATATGTATCTTAAGATTATAAAGCCTGCGATCAATCCAAGCAAGGTCAGTCCCGTTAACCAGCCAAGCCATTGTTCGATAAAGTCTCTAATGTCGGGCCCCCAACGCCAGAGAAGTCCAGCAACTAGAAAAAATCGCATACCTCGTGCTAGTAAAGAGGCGCAGATAAATGTCCCAAGATTAAGGCCAGCCAAACCACTCGCGATGGTAACGATTTTATAAGGGATAGGAGTGAATCCCTTGAGCGTGACAATCCAAAAACCCCATTGTTGGAATTGGGTTTGCAGGCCTACAAGTTTTTGCTCCATGCCATAAGTCTGAGCAATGGCTTGTCCAACGGTTTCATAAAGCGCATATCCAATAGCATAGCCCAGCAGTCCGCCGACGACAGAAGAAAGTGTGCAGAGCGTTGCCAAGGCCCAAGCGGATTCGCGCCTGTTTAGAATAATAGCGATCAGAAGTGGATCAGGGGGCAGTGGAAAGATAGAGCTTTCAGCAAATGCAATGAGAGAGAGCCACCAAGTTGCCTTGGGTGTGGCTGCATAACTCATCATTGTACTGTAGGTTTTTTGTAGCATTTCCTATGGCTTTTGTAAGAAGTTATCAAAATTGATTGTCCATGATCGGGGTTTACCATGGAGGGAGCTTGTATGCAAATATTTATGGGTTTTATCCGTTAGAATTCGAGATTTTTTCAAAATACTGTTGATGTGTAGCTAGATATTACGCTAGTTTATGGGAGTGTGCCCCTGTGGCGGAATTGGTAGACGCGGCAGATTCAAAATCTGTTGTTCGCAAGGACGTGGGAGTTCGAGTCTCCCTGGGGGCACCAATAAAATAAAGAGTTTGATAGAGGTTGTGATTTTTTATAGTAAGGCTTCAAAAGTCAATTGTCAGCAAATGGTGAGATTTTGATTGAAATCCTAGAAGAAGGCACCGAAGTTAGAAAGGAGTGAGGTGTGCGTCAAACGTAATTTCTCAACCGGAGCCCGAGACTTTTTTCGTTTGCAGAGCAAAAGGCTTTTCATTTTTTATAGAGATCGATAAAAAGCGCTCAAAGACTGGACTTGATGAATATCCGATTGAGCAATTACCGTAACTGAATTGTTGTGTAGCCATTTATTTGGGACGTAGGGGTGAAATCGTAAACCGTTATGATTTGCTGATGTTTTTGTGATTAAATCTCAGAACGTTTTTTATAGCTATTTTAGGTGTGGTTTTTTAAAATAATTTTCTGATCTAATTTTATATATCACCTGTTGTCCGAGTTAATCGTATGTTTTTAGCTGGCTGTTGGAGCAACCGCAGCACAACTTGCATTCCTTTGAATATTTTTATAAAATGATTTTTAGTTTTAT
>JBDLIP010000049.1 GCA_039714795.1 Pseudomonadota bacterium
GTTTCTCTCCTGACCTCTCATCTTTATAAGCAAAAGTGCTTTCCTGTGCAAATGTTATCTTAATATTTAAATATATCTTTTAGATATTTTTCGAATATCAGAAGTATACTAAAGATAGGTCACTCGTAATTCTTTGAAAAACAGGGCGTTAGAGCCTATCGTGGTTTTGACCATTGCTGTTTTTTTACTTAACTGAAGGTAGTTAGCATCGAATTTTCTGATTAGAAAAAAATCTCCTTACCCACTCAAAACGCAAAAGAGCCAAAAAATCAAAGTACCTTGGTAATACGGCTAACCCAGTCCCTCCAAATGTGTTACCTGGGATTGAACCACGCCGAAAAAGGATAGGTCATCGGGTACCTGTTTTATGTGAAAAAAACACCAGCTAAAAAGTCGGCAACAAGAGGGCACCCGAATGAAGTCACTCTATCATAATTTGGACAATGAAGAAAACCACCCAAGACCCGTCACCAAAATTTTGGTGACGGATCTTGGTCATCATTCCCGGTTTCAATCTTAGATCATACACTTTGCAATCATCATATCCATCAACATTTCTTATTCAGGTGTTTCAATTCTTTTGAGTAAACTTTTGTTTTAAAAACTCATAAGTACGTACCATGATAGGATGGTAGGTCTGAATGTGTTGATAAATTTCGATGGCTTTTTCTTCATGGTACACGTGAGACGTATTATTACGATCATCCATCATAGATAGCCAAAGTGCCTCTTCATCTATCCACTGAGATGCATAGGCTTGTCTAAGCGTTTCTTTTAGGGTTGAAACTTTTATTTTTTCCCGAAGCAACAACTTCCTTAGGACTTTCCAAAACAACTCAATCGTAAATTCAAATCTTTGGATAGTTGCATCACGATTCATGCCCTTGTCATCAACTGGTTGCTCAAGCGCTTCTCCTAAACGTTCCAATGCATTTCCAAGATTTCCAAATAATATTTCCCAGTTTTTCACAACTCAAAACCTCATCTCTGATAAAGCACGAGACGATCCTCATCTATGCTTTGTTTCAACGGATTATTGTCGGTAAGCCCATCGTACCTAACACAATCAATGTGCAAAAGTGTATCAGCATCTTCAACAATCTCAAAGATCACTGTCCACTCTTCACGTGATGCTGATGGACATACAATCGCTAGATCAATATCCGATCTGGAGTGATAGTCGCCTCTCGCCCTTGAACCATAGAGATACATTTTTTCCACAAACGGAAGAGCACATAACTTTTTAAAAAACTGATACTCCGTCACTTGGTGTTGTTCTTCTGCTACCATTGCTTAATTTACTTTACAGTTTTTGAATTTTCCAGTTGCCCAGATAATTTTTTCACACAAACCTGGGTCCGAGCTACTGTGCCCTGCAAGGGGCGCCATGTGCAACTCTGAGCCTGGCCACAATCGATGCAGCTCATAAGCAGATACTGGCGGGCAGGTCATATCATAACGTCCATGGATCAAAATGGCAGGTAAATGCTGAATCCTGTGCATATTATCCAGCAATGCATTTTTTGACATGAACATATCATTGACAAAATAATGGGTTTCAATCCGCGCGAGTGGCAATGCAAATTCTTCCCGTACCATTGCTTCAATCTCAGCTTCATTCGGCTGCATCGCCAGTAAAGTGATCCCAAAACGATTAAAATGCTCTGCTGCTGGTTGGTGCACTTTTGGATCTGGATGGTGAATGCGTTTGTGATAAGCCCTTAACAAATCATCTCGTTCAACTTCGGGAATAAATTCAAAAAAACGCTGCCAGGCTTCAGGAAAAAAATGCCGCACACCTTTTAAAAACCAATCGAGTTCACTTTGCCGGCATAGATAAACCCCGCGCAAGATAAACCCCAAACCTCTTTCTGGATGCGCTTGACCATAGGCAAGTCCCAAAGTTGCCCCCCAGGATCCACCAAAAATCAACCATTTATCGATGCATAAGTGTTCACGCAAGCGCTCAATGTCCTGGATCAAATCAGGAGTGGTATTGTTCTTTGTCTCACCCAGCGGGGTAGAGCGCCCTGCCCCCCTTTGGTCAAATAAAATAATTCGGTAATAATCTGGATCGAAATAACACCGATGTTTGGGGAAGCAACCACCGCCGGGTCCGCCATGCAAAAACAAAACCGGTGTACCATTAGGGTTGCCACTTTGTTCCCAATACATAGTATGGGTATTATCTAAAACCAGGTACCCTGATTCATAGGGCTCGATTTCTGGAAATTTAGTCTGTCGCGGCTGATTCATCAATTATCCTTCATCAACCGTTGCTTTTGTCGCTGCCAGTCACGTGCTTTTTCTGTCTCACGTTTTTCGTACTTGCGCTTTCCTTTAGCAATTCCCAGCTCTAACTTGGCTTTGCCCTTATCATTGAAATAAATCGACAACGGCACCAGAGTCATGCCTTTGCGGGTAATTGCCCCAATCAAGCGTCGTACTTCACGTTTTTTGAGCAGTAATTTGCGTGGCCGAGTGGGATCATGATTACGCATATGCGAATAGGTATATGCAGGAATGTTAGCGTTTAACAAAAAGATCTCACCCTCTTGTTCAGTTGCATAAGATTCAACGATACTAGCGCGGCCCGAGCGCAAAGATTTCACTTCACTGCCAAACAGCACTAACCCCGCTTCAAGGCTTTCTTCAATGTGATAATCATGGCGAGCCCGTCGGTTGAGGCAAACGACATTTTTTCCGGATGGTTTCTTCTTAGCCATATTATCCTGCCAATGTCAAAGTTTGACCAGATAAGCCAGCATGTTGTAGCGCTGCGTCCACAATCTGCTGTGAAGCTTGAGTAATGGGGACCAGTGGCGCTCTCACTTCGTTTGCACACAGACCTAATACACTTGCAGCATACTTTACAGGTGTTGGATTGCTTTCAATACACAAAGCCTGATGCAGGGGAAATAACTGATCACGCAGCTCAGCAACTGTTTGCATATCTCCTGCAACCCAAGCATGATAAGTATCAACGCACAACTTGGGGGATACATTGGCGGTAATCGAGATAGCCCCCTGCCCTCCTTGAGCCATAAGAGCTAAAGTTGCTCCATCGTCACCAGAAAGAAACACAAACTCAGTCCCTATTTGTTGGCGAATTTCAACTGGCCGGTAGGGATTTAAACTGGCATCCTTCAATCCCACAATATTTTTTAGCTTGGCCAACCTCTGCAACGTTGCAAGCGAAAGATCCACACCAGTACGCCCAGGGTGATTATAGATCACAATTGGCAAATCAGTAGCATCGTGCACTGCTTTAAAATGCTGGTAAATACCCTCAGCAGATGGTTTTAGATAAGGCGGCACAATCACCAACGCTCCATCCGCCCCCAATCCTTGTGCGGATTGAGTTAACTGTATTGTTTCAGGCGTGGTAATAAGCCCAGTGCTGGCAATAACGGGAATTCTTCCTGCGGCCATTTTTACACAAATCTCGATAACTCGACACTTTTCAGCATAGCTCAGCGCCATCCCCTCACCGGTAGATCCGCAAGGAACAATCCCCTGAGTTCCTTGCTGAATTTGCCATTCTACCAAGGAGGCTAAAGTTTTTTCATCCACTCCCCCGCTGCAAAAGGGGGTAATCAAGGCAACAATGGATCCTTTAAACATTGTAATTCAACTTTGTATTAAGTTCGCTTGCCTACAACATACCCGCTTGGTGCCTTGAGAACAAGTGTTAGGGTGGATTATGGCTTATTCAGCACCAGGTAGTAACCCACCTTATCTTTCTTTTGACTTGCCCCCTCATATATCAAATCGCTGAGTTGCTCGCCCACAGCTACGGTGCAATGCAACGGATCCCAATAGTTTTCGTCCACACAAGTAATCTTAGACTCAATCATAAAATCCAAAACCACCACATTTTGCAAACCACTGGACATCTTTGTAATTTGTTGCTTACACGACGACCACCTTGCATGATCGGATGTGTTTTCGAGGGGTTGATTGTAGATATGGTAAGGCACGAACAGAATAATCTTCATTGTCTCCTGGGGAATCTGCTCAAGGATTTCTTGCAAAAGAAGATGAGCTGGAAAAGACCATTGGGTGTTGTCGATGGCTTTTTCCTGCACAGGCTGCCTCACTCTCGGCTGCGGGGAACCATAGATTTTTTTCCGTGCTTTTGCAAGATCATATTGGGATTGGTCGGGTACAAAAATTTCATAACCATCGTAGCCAAACCGAGGGGGGCGCAACCCAGAAAGGTACCGCAGCTGGCGCACAGATTGCTGCACAGTTTCAAGGTTTAAAAGGCGAATAAGGGCAACTCCTCCCAAATCGTCGTACATCCACTCAGGAAAAGGGCGAAATGTGTATTTCTGATCGTCAGATCCAGATTGAGCCCACACTGTATCAATGGCAATGATCACACAACGAGGCTTTGGGTGATGGCGCAAAAAGAGCTTTAGGATTTTAGATTGCTCATAAGCGGTTGCACTATTCATTGCCAGGTTTGCAAATTTGGCACCAAAGTGCGTATTCAACCTTTCTGGCTTTATCAACCGCGCTGTTGACGTACCAATTATAACGCTATCAAAGGCCACATCTCGGGCAAATGCTGGATAAGAATAGCGCTGGTTGGTGCTAACCGGCTTGCGCGCCAAGGGAGGAGAAAACCAAACGACATCATAGGGATCAATCACCAAAATCAAGGCGTAAACAGCAACCACCCCACCTATAAATGTCAGCAAAGTTGTCTTTAAGAACGTACGCCAATTTGCTGGAGGTGATCCAGAATTTCCTGTCCCCAAGGCCATAAGGCGCTTAAAACTGGAAATAAATAAATTCATGTCCGAAATCCCCACCTAGTTTAAGCACTAACCAAACTCCTGTTAAACCAAGTGCAACCGCCCCGATGCGCGCAGGTTTAAACTTTTCAAACACATATGTCTGCGTTGTCATCCCAAACAGGACGATCAAGAAAGCCACAGGCAAAATCCACAAAGATTTCAAGGTCAATCCAGCTTCTCCTGCGATAGGTAGAGAAAACATTTTGGCATAAAGTAAAGCAGCTGTTGCAACATCAGGAGCACGAAACAGTGCAAAAGCAAGAACTACTACTACAAAGGTAAGGCTCCATGCTAAGACACTTGGCAATTTAATGCCAGTTTTTTGCCACATGTGGTTGGTGGCCAAAGCACTACCATGAATCAGCCCCCAAATTACAAACGTCCAGTTGGCTCCGTGCCAGAGCCCTCCGAGCAACATTGTAACCAGCAAAGCTCCAACCTGATGCGTTGCTCCAAACCGGTTACCCCCTAATGGAATGTACAAATAATCTTTTAAAAAACGAGATAGAGTCATATGCCAACGCCTCCAAAACTCAACGATAGAAGTTGCCCGATAGGGAGCTGCAAAATTTTCAGGTAAAATGACCCCAAACATTAATCCCAAACCAATGGCCATATCGGAATAACCTGAAAAGTCGAAATAAATCTGCAAACTAAATCCAAAGGCTGCAATCCAAGCCTCAATACAAGATAGACTTTGAACTGTCGCATATAGCGGATCAACAATCCCTGCAAGCGTATCACCCACAACAACTTTTTTAATGACTCCAAGCATGAAGAGAATAAGTCCCTGGGAAATCCTTTTTACCATAACCTCGGGTCCAATGGATTCTTTAAACTGAGGCAGTATTTCGTTATGACGCACAATGGGACCAGCAATCAGCTGAGGAAAAAATGTAACGTAAAGCGCATACTTTCTCAAAGAATACAAAGGAGCATTACCACGGTTTAAATCCACCAAATAAGAGAGCTGCTGGAATGTGAAGAAGCTGATTCCCAACGGCAAAACGATATCCCAATACTGGTGCTGGCTTCCATGCAATGCAGCAAAGGTTTCAGCAAAAAAATTAGCGTATTTGAAAATGCCCAACAACGCGAGGTTGGCTAATACGCCTAAATATATGAGCCATTTGTGCTTGGATTGCACATACTGCTGGGCCACCAACCAATTCACAATGACAGAACCAATCAATAGAGGAATGAGTCGCACATCCCAATAACCGTAGAAGATAAGGGACGCAGCAACCAGAAGCCATTGCTGTAAAGTATGATGTCGTCGTGATAGGTAATAAAATCCAAGCACCACCGGCAAGAAAACGAGAATAAAAAGTTGCGTGTGAAAAAGCATAAATTCTTAACAATCAAAAACCAGAAACCAAACGCCCAGGCACACTCTGCCCTAACTCATCACGCAAATCATCGCGCAACGAAGCCATATGCATATTGGCCTGCAACCATCCTACCTTTGAGCCGCAATCAAAGCGGTCACCTTGAAATGGAATTCCTTGAAACCGGTGTTCAACCAGCATAGCTCGCATGGCGTCCGTTAATTGAATCTCATTGCCAGCCCCAGGTTTCTGTCGTTCCAGATAAGAAAACACCTCTGGAGTCAGCAGGTAGCGTCCAATGATGGCCCAGTTGGAAGGTGCCACTTCGGATGCAGGTTTTTCCACCATATCCTGAATGGCAATACGTGCGTCATTTGCATCTGTTGTTTTGACAATACCATATCTGTGCGTTTGCTCTCTGGGGACTTGCATCAGTGCCAGATAATTATCTGGCGTTTCTGCAAAATTTTCGAGCATTTGCTTTAGACAGGGCCTATCGGATGACAACAACTCATCAACTAAAACAATGGCAAAAGGTTCATCTGCAACCAAATACCGAGCGCACCAAATGGCATGCCCCAGCCCCAAAGGCTGAGTTTGCGTGGTATAAGACACTTGTCCTGGTTTTAAGCCTAGCTCTTGTAAGCCAGCATCATCAAAATGATCCTCAATAGCGGATTTGCCTTTACCCGTTACAAAAATAAACTGTTCGACCCCAGCATCACGTGCTTCTTCAACAGCGTATTGAATTAAAGGCTTGTCGACAATGGTCAGCATTTCTTTGGGAATAGCCCGAGTCGCCGGCAACATACGAGTACCTGACCCTGCAACCGGAAAAACAGCCTTGCGAATTCGAGAAGTCATTGATTAATCCTTTGTTTCCTGTAAGAATTTATACTTAGCTACGACGTGGATTACAAGGAATAACATGCCCGATACACTTCAATACCAAAGCCACACTCAACAAAATCCAGTTGATCGTTTTGGGGTGCAGCGCAATCCTCCACTTTAAATCACATATTTTTTACGTGGGTCAAAGGGGCTGGTGCCAATTTCCTTAACTAATTTAAGTTCTACAAGCCTTTTAAGCCGCCCACGAGTGGCACGCACCGATAAATCAAGTGTTGCAGCTAATTCAGACGTTGTCATACCTTCCGAAGCTTCTATGCGGTCAAGAATAACGTTATCAACGTATCTTCTCCATATCTCCGGGTAAATCTGAATTTTCAGATTCTAATCCGTTGATTTTTGGTGATAATTTTTCTTCAACAGAGCCATTTACCCGGGAATTTGGAGAAGATACTTATCAACTTTGTCTAAATCAATAGAAGCAACAGGAAAGACAGCCTTGCAAATTCGATAAATCATTGATTAATCCTTTGTTTCCTGTAAAAATTTATATCTTAGGTACAACATGGATTACAAGGAATAACGATCACATTATGACCAACAAGAACCAACACCAAAGCCATACTCAGCAAAAACCAAAAGCTTTGCTGGCTTATCTGGCCTGGTTTACCTGCGCCCTATTTTTCTTTTACCAATACATTTTACGTGTTGCCCCGGGCGTGATGATTGATGAACTACGACATGAATTCTCACTCACCGCACAGCAGTTTTCAACCCTGGGCGTATATTTCCTTTTAGCTTATTCCCTGCTGCAAATTCCTTTAGGTGCATTCGTTGATCGTTTTGGGGTGCGCTTAATGATCACCATATCTGTTGTTTTATGCATTGCAGGCACCATCTTGTTGTGGGCAGCACAAAGCTTTTACATAGCGCAATGCAGCCGCATTTTAGTTGGTACCGGCTCAGCCACTGCCTTTATGTGTGCTCTTAAAATCACTGCCGATTATTTCCCTGAAGGCCGGCGCGGTCTGCTGATGGGAATGACCCTATCATTGGGCACCGTTGGAGCACTTACAGCTGGAAAGCCGCTGGTTATCTTATTAGATTCCATTGGATGGCGCCCAACAGTTTTGCTTTCAGGGTTGTTAGGACTACCGCTTGTTTTAATGGCTGTTTTGCTATTGCCTGGCAAACAATCCCATACCTTGCAACCACAAAGTTCCTTAAGAGAAACTGGCTTGCAGATTCTCGAAATCATAAAAAACCGCCGAATCATGTTATATGCCTTACTCGCTATTGGGTTATACACCCCCCTTGCGGCTCTGGCAGATCTGTGGGGCACAGCGTTTTTGATGCAAAAATTCTCCCTGCCCCGAGCAGATGCCGCCCAAACCAGTATGATGATGTACCTGGGCATGGCCGCCGGCAGCCTATTGTTGCCCTGGCTGTGCGAAAAATACAATATCCTAAACCGCAGCATACAAGTATGTGGCTTTGCCCTGCTGGCTCTGTTTGCTATTATCCTCTATGGCCCCGCTGTCAACCTCAGCGTTCTGGTCATCTTGCTGCTAAGCCTTGGGTTTTTCTGCGGAGCAGAAATGATGTGCTTTACCGGAGCCGTGCAATACACCACGCCTCAGAGCTCTGGCCTAACCCTGGGTGTTGTCAACACCATGAACATGCTGGGAGGCGCAATTTTGCAGTTTGTCATTGGCTTTGGCCTGGACTGGCAATGGCAAGGCCTACTGGATGAATACGATATTCGTGTTTACTCCACTGAAGAATTTGTCTTTGCCCTGACCGCACTTTTGATTGTGATGGTTTTGTGCTGTTGGGCGTCGTTGAGTTTTAATGGCAAGAAGGGGAAATAGGCCTCCTTGATACCTTCCCCATATCAAAGCTGAACCAAACTGTCGATTTTCTGATTTCTTGCACCAAATAACTAAAACATCGATTTGGTGCAAAATTTTGCCTCTCACTTTCTTGCACCAAACACAAAAAAATGCTATTTAGTGCAAAGATAGTTTTTAGAAATGGACAATCATGAGACCGTCACCCTTTATTGGTCGAAAGCGAGAGCTTGCCCTTTTGAACGATCTGCTGCGTAGAAAAATAGCTTCCCTTGTCGTACTAAAGGGAAGACGACGCATTGGCAAAAGCCGGCTAATTGAAGAATTTGCCAAGGATTTAAAAATCGTCACCTTATCTGGATTACCAGCCACAGACGGGATGACCGCCCAACATCAAAGGGATGAATTCGCCAAGATACTTTCTAGAACATTTCATATTCCGCCGCCCAACAGTCAAGACTGGAGTGATTTATTTTGGCATCTAGCACATCACACCTCTAAAGGGAGAGCCATTATTCTAATAGATGAAATTTCTTGGATGGGTGCTAAAGATCCAACGTTTCTCGGTAAACTTAAAAATGCATGGGATTTGTATTTAAAAAAGAATCCACAACTTATTTTAGTTTTGTGTGGCTCTGTTTCTTCATGGATCGAGAAAAACATTCTCAGCAGTACAGGGTTTTTAGGCAGAGTCGACCTTACCCTCACCCTGGAGGAACTCAACTTAACTGAGAGCGCCCAATTTTGGGGACCGCATCGCACACAACTTTCTGCTTATGAAATTTTTAAAATGCTTGCAGTTACGGGGGGAGTTCCTCGTTATTTAGAAAGTCTCTCTACACAAAAGTCTGCTGAAGAAAATATTAAATCTCTGTGCTTTATCAAAGAAGGTTATCTATACAGTGAGTTTGAAAAAATATTTCACGATTTGTTTGGAAAACGCAGTCATGTTTACAGAGAAATTCTTCTCACCTTAGTCCACAAACCTCACTCATCCCTTGAAGATATTTTTCAGAATTTAAAAATGCAAAAAAGTGGCACAATAAGCAACTACCTTGAAGATTTAATTCTTGCAGGATTTGTGCGCAGGGATTACACGTGGTCAATAGGCAAGGGGACGGTATCCAAACTTAGTCACTTTCGTGCCAGCGATAACTACATCCGATTTTATCTTAAATATATTTTGCCCAATAAAAGTAGAATTGAACGAGGTGCATTCTTAGATCGATCACTTTCCACACTGCCAAACTGGGATATTATCATGGGGCTGCAGTTTGAAAATCTTGTTTTGCAAAATCGCCCTGCTTTACAAAAATTACTCAATGTAGACCCAAGCGAGATTGTCAACGACAATCCCTATTTTCAAAGACGCACGTCACAACACAGAGGCTGCCAAATCGATTATATGATTCAAACTCAATTCAACAACCTCTACGTTTGTGAGATCAAATTCTCACGCAATCGTATCCCTGCCCAAGTTGTTGACGAAGTTCAAGCAAAAATTGATGCCTTAAAAAAACCTAAAAATTTTTCATACCGCCCTATTCTCATTCATGTCAACGGTGTTGAAGATGAGCTCATCGCTAGGGAGTATTTTGCAGAAATAATTGATTTTGGAGAGCTTTTGCAGAATTGAATTTCAACAGTTTGATTCAGCTTCAGTACATACTCCCTTGAAATCAAAACCTCTAGTTTAATGATAGCGAGAAACGCGCAGTTTACAAGTGTAAATGAACACTTCAAGCCTATCAGGAAACAGAAGTTTTGATTTCACTTCGCTATACCAAGATTATTCAGTAAAAATATTATAAGCAGGTCGCGCCCCTAGTTCCCAAAGTGCTGACATTGGGACTGCATGCAAGTTTGGACCAAAAGGTAAGGTTTGATCACCCATGTAAAGAACGATGCCACGGTGAAACTGATCTCCATATGATTCTTGCATATGCCTAAGCCCTTTAAAATCCGCATGAGCCAGCGCAGCTTTTGACTTCACTTCAATCCCAACAAGCATACCATTGTCAGCCTGTAGCACAAAATCGACTTCTTGCCCTGCCCTAGTACGGTAATGATAAAGACTCGTGCGAATCTCACTCCATCCTTGCTGCTTCATGAGCTCCATGGCTATGAAATTTTCCACCAACGCTCCCAGCAAACCACGCTCTTTCTCCAACCGTTGTTCATCCAGATTGTTTAAGAAACAATAAAGGCCCGTATCTGTTATATAAGCCTTGGGAGATCTTACCAATGATTTTGAAGCGTTGCGAGACCAGGCAGGGACTCGCACCAGCAAGTAAAGTGCCTCTAATAAAGCTAGATAACGTTTCAAGGTCGTATTGGCGAGCCCCGACGTTCGTGATATTTCAGACATGTTAAGCAAACTTCCAGCACGAGTACCAATTAATGACATTATGGAAGGAAATTGAACTGCCTTTTCAATCTGTGCTAGTTCTTTAATATCTCGTTGCATAATGGAAGTGAGGTAGGAACGAAACCAATCTTTCTGACGAGACAAGGTTGGACGTGTGTTGACCTCTGGATATCCGCCCGTTAAAAGTACGCTGTATAATTTTTCCAATGATAGGTGAGAAACTTCATCAAAATTCAAATTACCTTCGCTGAAAACTTGATCGATAAACCCCTCCTTAACTCCCCCTAACTCTCCTTGAGAAAGGGGCCACAAAGTCATAATTTCCATTCTGTCCGCAAGAAACTCTGATGCCTTTGATAACAGCAAAACGTTTGTCGAACCTGTCAAAATAAATTGCCCAGATTGCCGATTCTGATCAACAGCTATTTTCACTGCCCTAAACACCTCTGGAAATAGTTGTACTTCATCAATTGCTAGGGCTTCTCCATGGGCTTGGTCTACAAAAGCTAGGGGAGATTCCTTTGCTGCAAGCAAGACATTATAGTTATCAAACGAGACATAGTGCGCTGGGTGACGAGTAGCAGCAATTGCTTCCACGAGAGTACTTTTGCCTGTTTGCCGAGCACCATTCACCAAGATGACAGGAGTATCCGATAGCGCCACTAAAACCTTCTCGGTAACATTGCGCGACCAATTGTAATTTTGCGTCATCATTCACACCTTGGAAAATTAACCAGCATCTGGCTAAATTGTAACCATATAGTGGTTAATTTGCAAGTATCTATCGTAAATTGACCATGAGATGGTCAAAATTTAGCCACGTGGTGGTTAACTTGCAAAACATACAGGGTAACCATTCAGCTTACTTAGTCGGTGTCATCTCTCCTCAGGGCTGTTCAGTAAAAGCTTGCATTTTAGGTAAAATTTAGCTTTAGTATTGTCTAACCGTAACAAATGGAGGTTAAGATGTTACTAGAAATTCTC
>JBDLIP010000050.1 GCA_039714795.1 Pseudomonadota bacterium
GGGGGGCACTATTAAACCATTGTAATAACTTTTACTAGGCAGCCCCCCGGGGTTCCCACAAACCTTAAGCCAGTAAACAGTTACGACAGGCAGCATGCCTCAAAAGATCTACGCAAAGGTCGACCTTCAGCCACAAATCCGCAGCTGCCAGCACAAACATGTGTTGGCAAAGCGGAGTAAAAGCACTACATTGTCATTACCATTGGCTGGATCGTCTTAGATCCGGCAGTGGTAGTGGCGGTTAGGTTATGCAGCCTTTCCGTCACGTCTAATCAGGGTAACGCTAAATGTGTGTGAAAATCAATAGCGAAAAATCAAAATAATCTAATAATCCTCAATTTTTATACAAAGATACTGAAATCAAAGGATTTTTTAATCCCTCAGGGTTAAAACCAAATGGCTATTTTGCGTTTTGAGTGGGTAACCGGATGACGCTCAATAGATTGCAAAGATTTTCCAAATGGTAAGATAGAGTATCCTTCCCTTGCTCTAAGCCGCCTCTTTTCTCTTCCACTGATTCAACCGCATTAAAACTTGTGGCGAGAGCCGGTATCGATCCTTCAACTTAACAACTGCTTTTCTATCTCCGCAAGCGACATGCAAAGAAATTTCACAAGGCCCCTTTGCTACATCCTTAAGGGTAGTTGAGACCAACTCAATGACATCAGGAGTTTCCACTTGTAATTGCAAGCTCCCCGATTGACTAGCTAGTTTTTCATCCAAGTTTTGGGCGCTAATACCCGACAATCTTAAACGATCTTCATCCCTACGTGCGCTAGCTTGGATATACACTGCCTGACCAGGCTGTAAAACATCACGGTATTGAGAGAGCTGATCAGAGAAAAATACGATCTCAACATGACCAGTGTCGTCAGAAAGGCTTACAAAAGCATACCGTTGTCCACTATTACTGGTACGCTCGCGCTTACTGACTACAATACCAGCCAGATTAAATGCTGGATTATCCTTGTCTTTAGATTTGTCCCTAGCTTTGCCTTGCCCTATGGATTGCCCCCCCAACCCATCAACATTTTTCGCTTTGGTAATCTTAAATTCCTCAAGCCCCGGATAAGTCTCAATCGGATGCGCGGAGAGATAAAACCCAATCACATCAAATTCTTTTTGCAGTTTCTCCAAGGGACCCCACTCACTCACGGCAGCAAGCTTAACTTGTGGCATGTCTTTGTCAGATAACATCTCAAACAATGTTGCCTGAGAGCTGTTGCGCTCTTGAGTTGCTGTTTGCGCTTGGCAAATCATCAGGTCAATGGACTCAAACAACTGCTTTCGATTGGCGTGGATCGAATCAAAAGCACCGGCATAGATCAAATGTTCTAGATGCCTGCGATTGAGGAAACTGCTGTCCACACGTCCGCAAAAATCCCAGATGTCTTTAAAGGGGCCACCCGCCTCACGTTCGGCAACAATCCCTGCTATCGCCGCCTCACCCACGTTTTTGATCGCCGCCAATGCGTAGCGGATTCCCGCCCGGCCTTCCGATACAGGTTCTACCATAAAGTTTGCGTGAGAGGCATTGATGTCTGGAGGCAACAGTGGGATCCCCATGCGCTCAACTTCCTGGCGCAACACCACTAGTTTATCGATGTTACTGAGCTCAAGCGACATAAGAGCTGCCATGTATTCAATAGGGTAATTTGCCTTCAAATAAGCGGTCTGGTAAGCAATCAAGGCATAAGGGGCCGAGTGAGATTTGTTGAACCCGTAGCCTGCAAACTTGGCAATCGAGTCAAAAATTTGCGAAGCCAGTGCGCGCTCAACGCCATTCTTTTGCGCTCCATCGACAAAACGCTCCCGCTGGGCATCCATTTCGCTCTTGATCTTTTTACCCATGGCTCGGCGCAACAAATCAGCGCCTCCAAGGGTGTAGCCTGCCAGCACCTGAGCAATCTGCATCACTTGTTCTTGGTAGACCATCACCCCAAAGGTCTCTTCCAACAAGAATTGTATTTTGGGATGCATATAAGTCACGGCTTCTTTGCCGTGTTTACAGGCAAGATAGCGGGGAATATCATCCATAGGTCCTGGCCGATAAAGCGCTACCAAAGCAATCAGCTCTTCAAAACGAGTTGGTTTGAGTTGACGCAACACATCAATCATACCTCCACTTTCCAACTGAAACACACCAACGGTTTCACAGCGGTTCAGCAACTCAAAGGTTTTGCCATCATCCAAGGGGATTTTGTCCAACTCAAGTGTCCCCCCGGCCCTCTTCACCAAGGCGATCGTTCGCATCATAGCAGTTAGAGTCCGCAATCCTAAAAAGTCAAATTTGACCAGTCCCGCCTTTTCAACATCTTTCATATTGAATTGCGTTGCTGCCATGGGACTGCGGGAATCATAGTAAAGCGGCACAAGTTCCTGCAAGGGCTGACCGCCAATGACCACTCCAGCTGCATGGGTTGAAGCGTGCCGGTACAATCCTTCCAGTTGTTTTCCCATCTCCACCAAACGCTTCACCTCAGCTTCTTGTTCAACCATTTGTTTGAGCTCAGGCTCAGACTCGATGGCTTCTGCCAGTGTTGTTGGGCTCGCAGGATTGTTGGGAATCAGCTTACAAATGCGATCCACTTGGCCGTATGGCATCTGTAGCACCCGGCCTACATCCCGAATCACAGCGCGGGCTTGTAGTTTTCCAAAGGTGATAATTTGTGCTACCCGGTCTTGGCCGTACTTTTGCGCTACGTACTCTATCACTTCATCACGACGGTCTTGACAAAAGTCGATATCAAAGTCAGGCATAGATACCCGTTCTGGGTTTAAAAATCGCTCGAACAGTAGGTTAAACTTGATAGGATCAATATCGGTGATGGTTAAAGCCCAAGACGCAATAGATCCCGCCCCGGATCCACGCCCGGGGCCTACTGGAATCTCTTGCCGCTTGGCCCACTGAATAAAATCAGCAACAATTAAGAAATAGCCAGCATACCCCATCTTCTCGATCACGCTGAGCTCATGCTCAAGCCGTTCGAAATATTGGCTGGGGATTTCTTGTGTCATCTCCTGTATCATCTCTTGGGTTGCAAGGCGTTTTTCAAGTCCTTTCTTGGCTTGCTCCCGTAGTTCAGCAGATTCTCCCTTTTCAGTTGGATAGGGAGGCAGCTCAGGATCCACCACCTGTTGCATATATCCACAACGCTGGGCAATGAGAGCTGTATTTTCGATAGCTTCCGGCAAATCCTGAAACAGGGTTTCCATTTCTTGGGACGACTTCAACCGGTGCTCACGAGTAACCCGACGACGATTGTCTTCACTAACGTAAGTACCAGCAGAAATACACAGCAAGGCATCGTGCGCCTCATGCATGTCTTCATCCAAGAAAAATGCTTCATTGGTTGCAACCAGCGCCACGGATTTTGTGTCTGCTAAGTCTAGCAAAGATTGTTCAATTTGTGCTTCTTCTGCCAAGCCATGCCGAGTGATTTCAATATAGAGTCGATCGGCAAAAATTGATTTGAGTTTCTCGAGGTGCAACTGAGCCGCAGATACGTTATTTTGTAGCAACAACTGGCCGATCACTCCTTTTGTACCGCCGGTCAGTGCAATTAGACCTTCAGCACGGTCTACAATATCTGTCAAAAAGAGATGAGGGCTCTGCCCGTTTTTGACCTTATCCCACATCAAGGTCAAAAGTGCTGACAAGTTCTTGTATCCTGCCTCACTTTGCACCAGCAGCGTCATTTCATCAAACGTATCTTGGAGAGCAGTGCTATGCCTTTGAAAACGGGGATCGTCTCGTGCCAACCCAAGACTCAGTTGAGCTCCTAAAATGGGCTGCACACCTGCCTTGACCGCTGCTAGAGAAAACTCCATCGCCCCAAACAGGTTATTCGTATCCGTTAAAGCCACAGCTGGCACGTCCTGCGTGCTGCATCTTTCAATCAATGCCGGAATCTTAATTGCCCCTTCGGCCAGCGAATAGCTTGAATGCACCTTTAGGTGGATAAATGGTAACGATTTTGACGACATAGATTTAGTTCCCTTACTGCACTTGCTTCTTGTTATGCGGGTTTTTGTGGCATTTGTAAATGGGGTGAAATGCAACTAATTATTGAAGGCATCTACCCTAAATTTTGGATAAGAAGTGATGAACAGAACCGATTTGATCCGTCTCGGCAATCATACCGAAAGTCAGTTTTGTCCTGTATATTCTCGTGCAGAAAAGAAAACGGGCGGAGGACAGAAAGGGAAACCTCCGCCATCTCTTTGCTTTATGGCAAAAAGTAGGAAGACTCTTTCAAGTTCTGTACATTTTCATTGAATTTTACCTGCATCATGGAACACACTTCATCGTCCCCTTTTTGCAAGGTATATTTAATCAAGGGTATCTCGTAGTTCATAAACCATAAAGCTTTGGCGTATTTTGGTTTATCAACAGCAATAAGCTTGCTGTTAGCTGCACCCATCTTGTGTGCCTCTAAAAGCTTCCTGAAATCAGCTTCTTGAGCATTTAAACCTTTACAGTTTGCCTGAAGCCCAGCGCTTAAGGGTAGGGATGCCAGCATCCCTGTAATAATAAGATATTTTATTTTCATGATTTACCTCCATTTTTATATATTCATTATTATTCTATGGTTTTGTTAACACTCAAGTCAACTTACCTATACTTAATTATAGATAGAATTTTATTAAAATACTGTAGAGTTAAATCTATGATATCGAACAACTATTTTTCCAGCAACCACTGACGGGCTTCTTCAATTTTATCGTGCGGAAAAGTTCTGATTTTGCAGGAGATAAAAACGCCAAAGGCTTTGCTAAACGGACCCACCCATCCCATATCAGAGACAACTGCACAATGGCTAATGTCTTTGAGATGTTGGATGTCAAATTTAATCCCATCCCACAACACCGGTAGCTCAAAACCTGAAAATTTGCGAATGTCTTCGAGAACTTTGATTTTGCCATGGCTGGCAATGAATGCCTCCATCTGAGTGGCAATATGGTCAAAATCTTCTTTTGTGACCTTGCCATCGACGACAAGCTCGACTAGTTTATGTTCTGGATCTTCTTTGTATTGTGTTGCCATATGGTTTGTCCTTTCCTGTAAATCATTATTATAGTCTAATATACCCAAGGTTTTCGGATTTTTTTTGGTAGTTTCTTTAATTACCCCTCCCCGCTGAAATTATCCTAGCTATTTCTTCCTGTCAATAATAAAGTGATTTATAGCATTTTAGACAAATGTTTTAAGCGGATCGACGACATTCCTATTATTGTTCATATAGCAAGGGCGTTATAAATTGACAAAATAGTTGATCAATACGCAGGAACGCATGGAAATCAAACAGGATTATCAAACGGACAAATTGCTATTGGATGAATTGCTTTTATCTTATCCGAGTCAGATCATTGCAAAGAATGAGTTGTTCATGAGGTAGCCCTGACGGTGCCCATCATACCTTGCAATTCGGGAGTTTATGCCGCATAATGCAAGGTATGTTGAGACGATTGATAACAGAAACCCTCAAAGAAGAAATGGAGCTTACCCCTGCTGTAGCACTACTTGGCGCACGTCAGGTAGGCAAAACAACGCTTGCACAGCTGATAGCAGAGCAAAAGCCATCCATTTATCTTGATCTTGAATCACCGGAGGATTTGGCAAAGCTGGCTGACCCCACCAAATTTTTAAGGGAAAATAGTGATAAGCTGATCATCCTTGACGAAATTCAGCGTACACCTGGTTTGTTCATGGTTTTACGGGGTGTGATCGACAAAAACCGTGCTGCAGGTAGGGAAGGTGAACAATTTTTGCTGCTTGGCTCCGCATCTATGGACCTATTGCGCCAATCCTCAGAGAGCCTTGCAGGGCGCATTAGCTATGTGGATATGAGCGGTCTAAATATTTTGGAAACAGATAAAAAAAATACTCAACCACTTTGGCTACGCGGCGGTTTTCCAAACAGCTATTTGGCAAAAAGTGATGACATTGCCATGCGTCGACTTGAAAACCTTATTCGTACTTATTTGGAACGGGATATCCCCCAGATGGGATTTAATGTACCTGCTACAAGGCTGCGGCGCCTTTGGACAATGCTTGCTCATTTGCAGGGAGAAACCGTAAATTACTCAAAGTTGGCAAGCAATCTGGAAGTTGATCGTAAAACCATTAATCATTACATCGACATCCTAATTGATCTTCTTTTGATTCGACGCATTGAACCATGGTATGCGAACGTCAAAAAACGTTTAGTAAAATCACCACGCTACTATGTGCGTGATAGCGGTATCCTACACCGCTTGCTGGGTATTGGAAACTACGATTCGTTGTTATCCAATCCCATCCTTGGCAAAAGTTGGGAGGGATTTGTCGTTGAAAACATTCATTCGGTATTGCCGCGACTTGCTGAAACTTATTTTTATCGAACATCTGCCGGAGCTGAAATTGATCTGGTCATCAAAATGCCTAACGCAGAAACCTGGGCTGTAGAAATCAAACATGGTGTAGCGCCAAAGTTAGGCAAACATTACGGCCAAATATCTAAAGACGTTGGTGCAACACATAAATACGTTGTCTATGGTGGCGATGATGAGTTCCCCGTAGGAGGTGATGTGCGTGTAATTTCCTTGCCAAAAATAATGGAAAAGCTGATTTCTACTCAGCCATTATAAAACTGAAAGGGGAAGTTACCAGGTATTTGGAGAGGATACAATTTTTTTTGAGTGTGGCTGAGTTTAGTTTAGCGAGGCAAAGCCTGTCGCGCGACTTGCAGTCGCACGTTCGGAAAATCAGCTGCCTGTGCTGAACTTGATTCAGTATTCAGGATGACGACCTGCGGGCAGAAAGTGCAGTTATCTCTTATCCAAAACTCAGGTTATAATAAGAAAACCAACAGTTTGATTCAGTTTCAGTATAGCAAACCATGAGCCAACAAAAATCTCAACTGCGCATAGCTCTCCTGCAAAAAAGGCGCGACTACGTGCATTCATTGTCCGAACAACAACGCCAAGAGGCTGGAGAAAAGCTACGCCGAAACACTCTCACCCTGCTTAAAGACAAACCTCCTTCGGTCATTACAGGGTTCTGGCCGCTGTGGGATGAAATCAACTGCAGGACTTTGCTAAACGCGCTATCTCAAAAGCATAAACTTGGCTTGCCTGTCGTCAACATGGATAAAAATGTACTGGAGTTTCACATCTGGACCCCAACTTCAAAGCTCAAGCCAGGTTCCTTAAAGATATCAGTTCCGGCAACTTACAGCCCCCTGCCCTCGCCCGATATCGTGTTAACGCCCGCCATTGCCTTTGATTTTGCAGGGCATCGTTTGGGCTATGGTCGCGGGCACTACGATCGCACCCTGGAAATATTGCGGCAGAAAAAACAAGTTTTAGCTCTGGGATTGGGGTATGATGTGCAGATGATCGATAGTCTACCCCATCAAGAATTTGATCAGACTGTAGATATCATCATAACAGAGAAACGAATCATTCAAAGGAACACGTAGAGTGAGACTAATTTTTTGCGGCGACGTCGTTGGACGCTCTGGTCGTGAGGTTATTGTTGAGAAGTTACCGAGCTTGCGAGAAAAGCTAAAAGCAGACCTGGTCATCGTCAATGGTGAAAATGCCGCTGGTGGTTTTGGGATAACTCCAACGATCTGTAAAGAATTTTATGAGGCTGGCGTCGATATCATCACCACCGGCAACCACATCTGGGACCAAAAACAAATCTTGCCCTACCTGCCGACAGACCCCAATTGTCTGCGCCCGATCAATTACTCAAACCAAAGTCTACCTGGACGGGGAGTGTGTGAATTTACCTTAAAAGATGGACGTGTGTTTGTGGTTATTCATGCCATGTGCCGTTTGTTTATGAAGGATGCTGTAGATTGTCCGTTTTTTGCCGTGGAAGGAATCTTGAAAAAATATAGCCTTTCCCGACCAAGCATTGCTGGCATTATGATTGACATCCACGGTGAGACTAATAGTGAAAAAATGGCGCTCGCCCACATGGTAGATGGGCAGGTCTCATTTGTGGTGGGAACACACACTCATATCCCAACAGCAGATGCACAGATTTTTAGCAAAGGCACTGCTTATCAATCGGATGCGGGAATGTGCGGCGACTATAACTCCGTTATTGGCATGAAACCCGAAGTTCCTATTGGCCGGTTCTTAGGGAAACCTGGTCTACCACGCATGAAGCCGGCAATGGGTGAGGCAACACTTGCTGGGGTGTTTATAGAAATTAACGATCGCACGGGTTTAGCGATGCAAATTGAACCTATCCGTGTAGGAGGAATCCTTAAGCAGACCATGCCTGAGGTCTAACGGCCAGCAAACATCAACTGAGTTTCAGCTGTCTTACCAACCAAACTAAGCTGCAGGTCTTCCGAACTCGCATTATCTACATTCATAGACACATCTATCGAGTTTGCAAGGCGCCAGGTAAAGAAGGGTTGAACATTTCGAGGGTTAAGTTTAAGGGTCTCACCCAATCCATTTGCCAAAATTTGGCTGTATTCGTCTTTCCAACACACCCGTTGCGCCCGCATCATAATTTGTATCTTGGTTTCAGGTCCCTGGGGTCCAGCGCACTCAATCACTATTTGCCCACCATAAGGCAACGCCTCCATCCCCATCATCATAATATTGACAATCACTTTACCCCAAACTTTCGCTAGTGGATCGCCAGCTAAAGAATTTGGGTCCACCTGCCAGTGCATTGAAAACCTCTTACGATCAATACAGCGGTTCATCAACGGCTCTAGATCCGAGAGGGTATGGACATGAAAGGTTGCTCCCACACCAAAGGCAAAACGAAACAAGGAAAGCCTTTGCGCTGAAGTTTGCGCGCTCTGTGCGACCAGATCCATCATCTCATTCATCGAACCCGCGCTGGGTTCAGCCAGGAGCTCCAAACCATTGCCGATCGCTCCAACCGGTGTAATTAAGTCATGGCAGAGCTTTGAGCACATCATCTGCGCCATTTCAAGATCGGTTATGCTCGCTTGCGTCACAAATCTTCCTTTCGCTATTGTAAAATCTGTTAGCATGCATTTTGCACTGAATTTAACAAAAATTAAACCTTTTTTATGCCGTATGGGTTGTTCTTGCACTAAGATTTTTGTACAACTCTTTTTATACCAGTGCTGAATCAAGATGTTGAATTTTATGGCAACGAAAAGCGCGCAGTTTACTCGAGGTAAATGAGCACTTTAGAGTGCACCAGAAAATCGACAGTTTGATTCAGCTTCAGTAAATAAGTGATTGAGTTTCCAACAGGACCCTAAATCTATGCAAAATACATTCCTTAAACGTCTTATCCTCACCAGCGCTTGTCTCACTGTGGCTTTGACCATTTCACTGCATGAATATTGTAGACATCCAAGCGGGCAACCAGATCTACGAGAAGAGGGCATTCAAGAAGTTGATCTGGAGGCCGAACCTGATGCCACATCACCTGATATACCAGAGCCCATCACACAAACTGTGCAATTGACCGTGGGTCGAGGTGATACTTTTGCCAAACTGCTCAAACGTGAGGGATTTTCTGGATCACAAATCCACCACATGATGACAGGCGTGAAAAAACATTATAATCCCAGAAGCCTGCACCCCAAGCATGTCATTGAATTGACGCGCCACACAAAAGACGGCCACTTTTTAACCCTGGCAATTCGCCCCAGACTTGACCAAGAAATTATGATCACACCAGATGACAATGGTGGCTACAAAACTGAAAATCGTGTGATTGAGCTGACGCGGACCCTGCACCTAGCTGAAGGGGCAATTGATGGCAGCCTTTACCAAGCTCTAATTTCTCAAGGGGTGCCTGCCTCCATGGTGCATCATATGATTATGGCCTACAGCTACGATGTAGATTTCCAGAGAAGCCTGCACCTTGGCGATAGCTATGGCTTGTTCTACACCACGTACCAAGATCCTCACACCGGACAAAAGCGACCCGGAGAAATTCTGTTTGCCTACTTAGTCGTAGGCGGTAAAACCATGCCTATTTACCGCTTTAAATCGAATTCAGGAGCATACAGATTCTACAATCCTAAAGGCGAAAGTGTCCGGAAAGGCCTGCTGAGGACTCCTGTTGATGGAGCACGCATTTCAGGAAGCTTTGGCTTTCGCAAGCGCCACCCTGTTCTGGGTTATGGCAAAATGCACAAAGGGATAGATTTTGCAGCCCCCAGAGGTACTCCTATAGTGGCAGCTGGTTCGGGGATCGTTGAAAGAGCGAGCCGCTGGGGCAGTTATGGCAACTATATCCGGATCCGCCACAATGGTGAATACTCCACTGCTTATGCACATTTGAGCCGCTATGCAAAGGGAATACGCCGCGGGCAACGTGTGCGCCAAGGGCAAATCATTGGTTATATAGGAGCCACAGGGCGGGCAACGGGTCCCCACTTACACTACGAAGTCCTGCGTTATAAAAAGCAAATTAACCCGGTAAAGCTCAAGCTGATCCCGACGACAAAGTTGCAAGGTATAGAGCTAGAGCGTTTTCAATTGGCCAAGCTTGACCTTGACCGGCAGTGCAATAGTTTGAAAGAGACGATGCAAGACGCTCAGGTGCAGCTGGCGATGAAGAGTGATGTAGGCGCGGAGAAAAAGGTCGTGGTTCGATAGAACATAATCTGGGCGAGCGCATCACCCCCACAGATCCGCGGGGGGGTGAAGATGAAGGTGATTATGCAAGTAAAACCAAAACCAATTAAGCAGGGACTAAACGGTCGTAGTGGTTAACCCCATTGTGTAGAATCTCAATTACGGGCAAATTTGGATCAAAATTTTCAGGAAATTGATGCAAGAGCTCAAGCCGGTTACCATTGGCGTGATAAAGCGCAAACTGTAGTTCATAAACGTAAGCAATCGAATCCATAATGCTGGTGGAATCTCCCGCACCAAATGATCTCAAAAAAGTCAGCATATGATAGGGCTGACTAACATAGTGTTCAATGTAGGATAGAAAAACTGCTTCACGAGATGCAATATCAAGCAATATAGCTTTGGCAGCTTCGATTTGCTTAAGTAGGTCTTCAAGGGTTTTCCTCTGTTCATCATTTAGCAAACCAGAGGCTAAAAGCTCTTGCGGAGATAAAGACCCAGCACCAACTGCATTTTGTAATCTGGCTGAGAACCTGTTGCTACGCTCCGACACCCTGTAATAACGGGCTAATGCTTGATCAAAACCTGCAAATGCCATTTCAGCTCGCATGATTCCATTGACGATGTCTGGTGCTGCTAGGCGCCGCACGAACTCATTTCCAGAGTTCTTAAGAAGCTCGTCGCACACCACGCCTCTGGGAGAGTCATCTGTACCATAGAGGTCTGAAACAAGAGCAAACAAACCACAGGCGAAATCCGTTGCAGGCATTACATCTAGCTTACGCTCTTCAGCATCTGGCCCAACATATGTGGCCACTGCACCCAAATCCAAATCCAAATCCAAGTCAAAAGATAGATCTAGAAGATTAATATCCCTATTCACAAAAACATTAGTGCATACAGCATAAGCTTTTAAAATTTCTACATTTACTCCAACGCCAACGTTAAAAGTTAGATCTCCATGCACTACTACATGCCCCAAGCGTGTGACATCTGACCTGTGGATAACGGTTAGATTAACCGGTGATGTTTCGCTACCAGATATTATCTCACCAAGATTATTGATATCACTGTAACTCATGTGCACACCTGCCAAAATAGTCGTGCTCGCGCCTTTAATAGCAGAATAAGTCCCACCAACAGTGTATTTACCAGCTTGAAAAGTTAACTGACTGTTGTTGATAAAATTCCCTGTTAATTTGATCCCTCCTATCAGCTCAATCCCACAATCCCAAGCACCAAGCGACAGATTTTTAATCTGCGACACTATATTTCTTACAAACAGACGATGTATTGGTAACTAGCAGGGAAATCCTTTTCTACAAAGGCTTTTCGAGCTATCTTTCACTATCAGAAACTATTCGAAACTATCGCAAACTATGCGAAATTCTCCATCATTTGCTGATAATTTGCTGACAATTTTTCCAAGATATGGTATGAAAGAGAATATGAAAAAGTGCCGTGGAAACTAAATGCCAAAAATTACAAAACGCTATGTAGAAAGTTTAATCCCTCACACCAAAAAAACTCTTAAATTCTGGGATTCTGAGATCAAAGGGTTTGGGGTGGTGGTTTTACCGAGTGGTAGAAAA
>JBDLIP010000051.1 GCA_039714795.1 Pseudomonadota bacterium
CTGTGATGAAACAACGTACCCATTGTGCTGGATAAGAAAACGGTAAAACCGGACATTTCTAAATTGCTTAACCGGACATTATCAAATTGCTCCTACAAGGACAAAAAAAACTTTTGACATTCTCCAGTCACCTCAGGTATATTCCATGCGAGCTGCTCCTTATGGGACATTTTTGAGCCAATCATTTGCAAGCTCGGTTAAAATGATACCCGTTAGCGCTTTGACGCCGCGGAGCAGCTCAGTTTTCTAGCTTCACAAGCAGGACTTGCTATCCAACCTTTGTGGTTTATGCTACTTTGGCGCAAACGTTACGAGAACTTAAGTAATATGCAAGGCATTCTTTTCCCCTCAATTTCTCCCATCGCTTTTTCCTTAGGGCCCATTGATATCTATTGGTACGGCGTTACTTATGTGGTGAGCATTGTTTTGGGTTGGTGGTATGCGCGCTATCTGGTCAGAAAAAACAATTACCTCTTAACAACCAAGGACATTGATGAATTTGTCGTCTGGGCTGCCGTTGGAGTAATTGTTGGCGGCCGCTTGGGCTATGTTTTGTTTTATCATCCGCTTGAATATCTGACTAAGCCTTGGGAGATTCTTTATTTTTGGCAACCAGGGCGCTCTTTCCACGGCGGGTTACTGGGAGTTATCATAGCCGGTATTTGGTACTGTAGGCGTCAACGTTTGCCCTTTTTGCCTTTAGGAGATGTAGCGTGTTGCGCGGTTCCTATTGGTCTCTTCTTTGGACGCATTGGAAACTTTATCAATGCTGAGCTTTTTGGCCGCGTCACCGATATGCCCTGGGGTGTTATTTTTCCGCATGGCGGTCCTCTACCCCGTCATCCAAGCCAACTTTATGAGGCAGCCTTGGAAGGCGCCCTTTTGTTCTTTGTGTTGTTTGCCCTAGACCGCTGGACAGATTTGCGTCGCACCAGACCTGGACTATTGATGGCCGTATTTATGATCGGCTATGGTTTGGCGCGGATGTTTGTCGAAATTTTCCGGCAACCGGATCTGCATATCGGCTTCTTGGTTGGCGGTACCACCATCGGACAGCTACTCTCTACCCCCCTCCTTTTAATCGGAGTTTTCTTAAGTTGGTACGCCTTCAATCAGAAAAAAGTACAGTCATAATAGATTTGTGTGCACACTTGCAGGCACGGATGCAAGCCGAAGGGCCGTTATCGGTTGCTGATTACATGCACGAGTGTTTGTTTCACCCACAGTGGGGCTATTACAACACACGCTCTCCCATTGGAGCCGCTGGCGACTTCATAACAGCCCCGGAAATCTCACAGATGTTTGGGGAAATGATAGGAGCATGGCTGCAAGATTTGTGGCAACGCCTTGATCAACCTAGAAAAGTAAACTTAGTTGAACTTGGCCCTGGCCAGGGAACCCTGATGCAAGATCTATTAAGAAGCATTGGGCCTAACTTTAAAAAAGCTTTGTCCGTGCACATGCTTGAAATCAGTCCCGTCTTGCAAAACCAGCAGCAAGATCGACTGCAATCTGAAACCGTTGTTTGGCATCCAGATCTAGAACATACCCTTGCAGCATGTCAGGATGCACCACTTTTCATTGTTGCTAATGAATTTTTTGATGCTTTGCCAGTTCATCAGATGATCAAACAAGGACAAGATTGGGTTGAACAACGTATAGACTGGTGTAATCAAGAAAATTGTTTTCGTTTTACACAAGATTTATCAAAAGTCACCAGTGATGCGGTTTTTGAAACCTGCCCTATGGCTCAAGATATAATGCAAAAATTATCACAAAAGATTGTGCAGCTTGAAGGAGCAATGTTAGTCATTGATTATGGATACCAAGATGGTAGTACAGGTGCTACACTCCAAGCTGTCTCAAAACACAAATATCACGATCCACTTTTGCACATCGGTAAGGTTGATCTGACGGCTCACGTTGACTTTAAAACTCTTGTTGAGGTTGCTGGCACACAAGGAGCCCAAACCTGGGGGCCCACATCTCAAGGCGATTTCCTGTACAAACTTGGCATTCGTCTTCGAGCACAACAGTTGCAACGTAAAGCGTCCTCAAGACAAAGGGCTGAATTGGAGCAAAGCTTGCACCGATTGATCTGTCCCACACAAATGGGAACCTTATTCAAAGTGCTGGCAGTGACAGCACCGAATACGCCCATACCGAGTGGGTTTTCTTGATTATTCTATACTGGTCTTGGTCATGTGCGACACGAAGTTGCTGAATCGACTGTTTCTAGGGGGGCAACCCTGAAGAAACCCGCCGTTCCGTCGGCGGTTCCCTAGGCAGGCATGCGATGATGGTAACGTCATGGTGTGAAGCCCTGCTGACAATGTAACCACGGTGATTAACCGGAAAACGGTCGGCTCAATCACCTTCAACTCATT
Source organism: Pseudomonadota bacterium (assembly GCA_039714795.1). Taxonomy (NCBI): domain Bacteria; kingdom Pseudomonadati; phylum Pseudomonadota; species Pseudomonadota bacterium. The sequence goes on from JBDLIP010000051.1 coordinate 2,388, forward strand.
GCTAGTTTAATTTTCCCACGAATTTATCTGAAAGGGACTGGGTTAGTCGTATTCCCTAAAGTAGCTTGGATTTTAATCAAAACTTCACTAGATTGTACTCCTGTCAATCAAAAAGGAGTAAGAAGGCACTGTATCAGTTCTATTCCACTCCTCCCCCAAACCAAGTTTTCTGGTGGCATAACCGGGGATAGCCTGCCATTGAAACAAACTCTACCAGGAAAGAAGCATAACTGAATAGGAATCATTTTTGTGCGATACGTTGGACAAATTTAGGATGGCTTTAGAGAAGTTTGGAATAGAACTGGTACAGTGCCTATTGTTATGAGATATTCCAAAATCATTATTAGCATTTTTAATAAAATTTATAATAAATTTATAATTATTTTTAAGTAAAAATATTTTCATTTGTGTGTTTACAAAAAATTGATTCCTGTGTAGTCTGTCCTGGTTAGTTAAATTTTTGTATAAGTATTTTTAAAAGGATTAGTAAAATGTTTAAATCTAAATTAGGTTTGTTGAGTGTTGCCGTTGCGACTGTATTTTTAATGAACACATCTTGTTATTCATCGGGGGAGCAGACTCCTCCTGGCACTCCTAAGAAGCGTGGAAGGTCTGATTCAGATTCATATTCAGATTCATATTCATATTCATATTCTATGATTTCCCCTGCTGCACCGGTAAAAAAACGTCGTAGGTTGTTGGTCCCAGAGCAGCCTGGCTCTCCTATGAATAGTGAAAGTTCTTATTCCTCAAACCCAAACACTCCGCCTGAATTATCAGGAAAACATTTTATCAGGAGGGTTTCAGCAGTTCAACAAAACAAAATGCGAAAAGAGAGACTTAGGAAATTGCGCTACAATAAAAAAAATAATAAACCTATCAATCTATTTACTTATAATCCAGAAATTCGGGAATTATTGAAATCAATTGGAGTAAGTCGGGAATTGAATTTCAATGAAACAAATGCTTTTCAAGAAGTAGTAAACTACGATAGACAGCAAGATTATAACTATTATAGACGAGGAACTGCACCTCCAGAAGGTTTGTCCGAAGCTGGGAATTTTGCTTGGATACTTGAACAGCGCGTAATCAATTATGGGCACTCTCCTTGTGGCAAAGAGGGAACATAGCACGTACCTTTACCTTTTCCCTGGATCACACGGAGAGCTAGCCAGCAGTGGTGTGATCTCTTGCACTAGACCCTGAACAGCTGCCACAGAAGCATCAAACATCTTTTGCTCTTGCGCATTGAGTTCAAGTTCGACAATGCGCTCAATGCCGTCTTTGCCAATGACAACGGGAACGCCGACAAACAAGTTGTTGACACCATATTCGCCAGTAAGCCAAGCGCAACAGGGCAGGATGCGTTTACGGTCTTTCAAGTAAGACTCAGTCATTTCAATGGCAGCACTGGCTGGAGCATAAAAGGCAGATCCGGTTTTTAGCAAGTTTACAATCTCACCACCGCCCTTACGGGTTCTCTCAACCATGTCGTCCACTTTTTGTTGTGTGATCCAGCCCATTTTTACTAGATCTGGTAGGGGAATTCCGCCCACTGTTGAATACCGAATCATCGGGACCATAGTATCACCATGGCCGCCCAGTACTAGAGCTTGCACGTCTTTAATCGAGACATTAAGCGCTTCACTGATAAAATAACGAAAGCGGGCTGTGTCAAGAATACCAGCCATGCCAATGACTTTGTGATACGGCAGGCCACTGATTTCTTTAAAGGTATGCACCATTGCATCCAGAGGATTGGTTAGTACAATGACGAACGCATCGGGGCAGTGAGTTTTGACATTTTCGGCCACCTGGCGAATGATGTTTGCATTAATGCTGAGCAAATCATCCCGGCTCATGCCGGGTTTGCGGGGAACCCCTGCGGTAATAATGACAACGTCCGAACCCTTAAGTTCAGCATAATCTTGGGTGCCAGTGATCTTGGCATCAAAACTTTCAATGGCTGACGCCTGAGACAGATCAAGGCTTTTACCTTGGGGGATGCCTTCGGCTACATCCAGCAACACACAGTCGCCAAGATGTTTCAGGCCCACCAAATGTGCTAATGTTCCTCCGATTTGTCCTGCTCCAATAAGAGCGATTTTGTGTCGGGTCGTTGTATGATGAGTCATCGTTTTGTCTCCTCTTTGTTTGTTGTCCAATTAAGCTGGTTACAGATAAATTGGCCGCCCAACTGTTGGCCCTGGGCATCTATGTGATGTCCGATTTCTTTGGCAACGAATGATTTAACAGGAACACCAAGTTCTGAAAGCTCAGCTGCTGTCCGCATAGCATACTCTACCTCAATAACTTCGTCAGCGTCACCATGAATTAAAAAAATTGGGGGCTTGCAGTGAATGGGCAGGTTGGGAGGATAAAAGAGCGCGCCAGAATAACCCAGAACACCGGCACAGGCCTTTGGTCGGCTAAGGCTTGCCGCAAGTGCCATCATGGTCCCTTGGGAAAATCCAACCAGCATCAGCTGTGAGTCCGTCAGGTTGCGTTTGTTAAGTTCTTGATCAATATAGGTATTGAGCACAGGCAGGGCTTGGGCAACCCCTTCTTGCAGGGTTGTTAGCTGCAAATTTTTTAGGTCAAACCATTGATAACTGTGGTCAAACGAACTCGCAGCGCAGGGTTCTGGTGCATTTGGCGCTGTAAACTCAGTCTCTGGTAACAGACTCTGCCAGCTTTTGCCAAGGCTCAGCAGGTCGCCTCCATTGGCGCCAAACCCATGGAGTAAAATCACCAAATTCTTCGCCGGTCCACCCCCAGAAGGAGTCAGGCTTGAACTGGTCAGAGGTGAGGGGGCAATATGTTGTGTTTGCATGGTCAAAGAATCAGTTACCAGCAGCTGCACACGCTGTCAATGATGATGTCTTGAACTGGCTTTTTTAAATAAGCATGCATCGGCAAGCTCAACACCCGATCCACCAACTGATCGGTAATCGGCAGGCCTCTGCGGGGGCGCGGGCAATCCTTGTATGCAGGTTGATCACTCAATGCATTTTGATAATAGATCGCTGTAGGGATATTATGCTTTTCCAGGTGCCCACGCAAGCGGTCCCGCTTAGGAGTAATCACTGTGTATTGAGCCCAGCTGGAAAACGCTCCTTCCATTAACTCAGGGCATTTAACGGTGCAGGACATGCGTTTATAATACAAATCGGCAATATGGGCTCTGAGCTTCAATTCATCGGGAAAAATCTTGAGCTTTTCAAGCAAAATAGCCGCTTGTATAGTATCCATCCGGCCAGTCATGCCGGGCCGCACATTGTGGTATTTATTAGCCCCTTGGCCATGGACACGGCAACTGCGAATAATTTCGGCCAGATCATCATCATTGGTAAACAATGCGCCACCATCGCCGTAGCATCCAAGTGGTTTGGCTGGAAAGAAGCTTGTGCAAGTGATTTCAGCTAGAGTGCCTACTGGTTGATCATGCAAACGCCCGCCAAAACTCTGTGCAGCATCAGCAATCATCCACAAATCGCTCTTTTTGGCAACAACATTTAGACGGTCATAATCAGCCGGTTGCCCGAATAAATCGACTGGAATAATCCCCGCAGGTTTGAGCTTTTTGGGCAAATCTCCAATCGCTTCTCTGAGGCTGTTGTGGCACATGTTAAAGGTGTCAGGGGATACATCAACAAATACCGGGGTGGCCCCTACACTGACAACGGCTTCCGCTGTTGCGACAAAAGTAAAAGCCGGTACGAAGACTGCATCTCCGGGACCGACACCTTTGGCCATGAGCGCAAGCCTGAGTGCATCTGTTCCACTGGAGCAGGTGATGACGTGTTTGACTCCACAAAAAGAAGATAACTCAGCTTCGAGACTCTCAATTTCGGGGCCCATTACGTACTTGCCATGGTTTAAAACCCGCTGAATGGCATGTTCAATCTTGGGGCGAATTTTCTTTTGTTGTGTTTCGAGATCAATAAAGGGAATGGCGTATGAAAGCCCAATGTCTTGAAGAGTGTGTATGTGTTGTTGCATGAATTTATCCTAAATCTTTCTAACTATGCTGAAGCTGAATCAATCTGTTGGTTTTCTGGTGCACTCAAAGTGCTCATTTACCAACGTAAACTGCGCTCTTTTCGTTACCATAAAACTCAACATTTTGATTCAGCACGGGTATGACTATTTTCGATCTTGCTAGAGTTCTCTTCTACCTGCTTTTTTGATTGATTGCAATCAATGGAATTTTGAGATCTTTGTAACAAGTCCATGACAACAATGGCGTTTTCCGCATGTGTAAGCGGTTTTTTATCATTTTCCATGCATCTGATGAGATGTGCGCACTCACTTTTTAAGGGTTCGGCAGGGGTTAGTGTGACAAAAATGTTACCATCTTGTGTCAGATCAATTCCCTTTCGTGTCTGCTGAGATGAATGCGGTATATGAATCAGTTTTTTATTCCATGGCTGCGTATCATCAAAGATGAGTGCCCCTTTTTCACCGATGGCCATGAATTTTTGTTCTTTATTGGGATAAAACCACGAATTAAAAACCCTTGCTTTAACGCCATTGGCAAATGAGATATTTGTGGTGACTGTATCGGGTAGATTGGGAATCAGGTGGTCTTGCGCAAAGGCCGAGACGTTGGCAACTGGGCTATTTACTAAAGACAAAACCATGGAAAAGTCATGGGGAGCCAGGTCCCATAGGCAATTTTCGTGCATGCGAACGGGTCCAAAACTAACCCGGTTGGCGTAAATTGCTTTTAAGGGGCCAATTGTATTATTTTGCACAAGGCGTTTGAGCTCTTGATAAGCGGGGTGGTACTGTAACAGGTGCCCCACCATCAAAATGCGCCCTCGTTTTTTGGCCAAGGTTACTAATTGTTCGGCTTTTGTGTAATCTAAGGTGAGCGGCTTTTCTACAAAGACATGTTTATCCGCCATCAGTGCCTGTTTGGCTACCAAATAATGGCTTTGCGAAGGAACAGCGACCACAATAGCTGCAATTTGGGGGTCGGCATAGATGGCTTCTTGAGATTTAGAGTCGACCCCATGCAGTGTTGCAACGGCTTGAGCGCGTTCAGGATGAATATCATGCACGGCCTTTAAGGCGTTCAATTCATGAAAATTGCGGGCTAGGTTTTTTCCCCAGTGACCACAGCCAATAACAGCAACGTTGATTTGGTTTGGTTGAGACATTGATTTATAATTTCCAATAGTTAACATATGGTGGCAGAGTGAGATCTGACCAGATTCCTTTTAGATCCAAAAGCAGACCTTGTGGTTTGACGAGTGCAGCTATTGTATCAGAGGTGAGTTCGCGATAGAACTTATGCGCAACGGCACAGATCACCGCATTAAACCCTGCTGCCTGCGTGTGATTGCTATCACCGCCACTGGCTTGTGCGTAATGTTGCGCCTGGGCGTGCGCGACAATTGTTTCCCATTCACGGATGGGGCTAAGTCCATACAGGTTTTCTGCATTGATGACATCAGCCACAGGATCGTGGACAACAACGGTGTGTCCATGCTGTTCAAGTTCATGTATGACGTCTATGACTTTGGTATTGCGTAAATCTGGAACATCTTCCTTGAAGGTAAGGCCCAGTACCAGTATTTGTGCGCTCTGACCGCAGCCGAGGTTGTTTTGCAGTTTCCGGTGAATTTCTTGGGCCAGAAATTGTCCCATATGGTCATTGATGCGTCGTCCTGAGAGGATTACTTCGGGGTTATGCCCATTTTGTTTGGCAAAGTTGGCTAAATAGTAGGGATCCACGCCAATGCAATGACCACCAACGAGGCCAGGTTGAAAGGGCAAGAAGTTCCATTTGGTTTGTGCAGCCTTCAGGACTTCGTGCGCCGACAGTCCGGCTTTGTTAAAAATTATGGTAATTTCATTGATAAAGGCAATATTGATATCGCGCTGGGCGTTTTCAATGACTTTGGCAGCCTCGGCTGTTTTGATGTTGGCGGCCACAAACACCTGGTCGTTGTTGATGCTGCCATAAATCTTTGCTAATTTCTGCGCTACAGCCGGAGTTTGCCCGGCAACAACTTTAACGATTTTGTCAACGGTGTGCACCTGGTCTCCAGGGTTAATTCGCTCTGGTGAGTACCCAAGATAGAAATCTTTTCCGGCCTTAAGACCTGAAGCTTCTTCTAACAGGGCTCCGCAAATATCTTCTGTTACCCCAGGATAAACTGTGCTTTCAAAAACGACAATGTTCCCAGGAGTAAGAATCGGCCCTACTAATTTTGCAGCACTTTGCACAGCCGTTAAATCCGGAGAGTGATTGGGATTAACGGGGGTAGGGACAGCGATAATATAGATATCCTGTCCAGCAAGCGCTTGCGTTTGGTTAGTACATACAAGTGCGCTTTCTTCAAGTTGTTTGGGCGTCAATTCCTTGGTGGAATCGAAATTTTGTTGTAGTTCGTCGATGCGTGTTTGGTCAATGTCATAGCCTGTTACAGGGTAATGACGCGCCAAAGCAACTGCCAAGGGCAATCCGACGTAGCCCAAGCCAATCACGGCGATTTTATTCTTTGGTGTCACTTTGTTTTGCAATACGCTGTCCATCAATACTTTCAACGATTAAACCCCAATATAACCTATAACTTTTGTCTGGTATATTTCAAATTATTTCTTGGGTAACCCAGGGTTGTTCAGTGAAACCAACGCGGCCGTCATCCTGAACGCTAATTTTCCGAACGTGCGACTGTATACCTGTCCCGGTCATAAATTGCGCTTTTGGACACCATCTGTATCCGTCATCGTGACGCAATTGAATTGCAGATGCGGCGTTCATGATGACGTTTGTAGAAGACCCCTATCTAAAAGCGCCATTTATGCCCAGGACGGGTATATACTAATGTAGTTTGATTTAGAACGTGTATATATTTTCAATCTACTACCTCAACAGCAGTGCGAGATGTTTTCACCTTTAAATGCTGGTTCATATAAGACAGTAGTATGGTGATGCGTTGGTTGTCTGAAGCACTTTCAAACAAAGCCTGATACCCCTCAAAAGGACCTTTGGTTATCAGCAGTTTTTGCCCCGGTTTGAGAGCAGGGGGGGTGAGTTCGATCAAGCCAGGCTCAATTTCTCGTTGCTGAATGGCTTCAATGATTTCAGCTGGCACGGGAGTTGGGTGGATACCATGACAAATTAGGTGCGATACTCCAATGGTTGATTGAATGGAGAGCCAGCGATCTGTTTCGGGATCAAATTCGACAAAAAGGTAGCGAGGAAACAAAGGTGCCCTGACAGTTTCTACTTTACGGGCATGTTTGCGTTGTTTTTTGTAGACAGGATAATAGCTGTGAAAATTCTGACGCTCGAGATTCTCAAGTGCAATTTGCTCTTTATTGACATGAGTGTGCACGACATACCACTGTTTCATCGGTTGAATTCCTTTAAACTCCTTTATAGGATTTGATAGTAGCGGTTTTATTATTGTGATGCAAAGTTATAGATTATACCAGTCCCGGGCATAACACGCCCATTTTTTCAATCCAGCTCTTTGGCTAGCCTAAGAAAAATGGCGACCAGGGCGCCAGAATTAAATTCGTTGCAAAGTTTGTAAAATTTTGTCACCTTAAACTAAAGAAATTACTATGGGACATATCCAGTATGGCTCCTAGCCAGCCTCGCCGTGCAGGCGTTTTAATTATCGGTGATGAGATTCTATCTGGACGTACCCAAGATACAAATCTTTCCTTTCTGGGACGCCGGTTGCATGAGCTGGGTATCATTTTAGCGCAAGCGCGCATCCTGCCCGACCAAGAAGATATCATTGCAGATGATGTTTTGACATTTGCCCAAAATTACGACTACGTCTTTACCACTGGAGGCATTGGTCCCACGCACGATGACATCACAACTCAGTCTGTTGCCAAAGCCTTTGCTGTCCCCATAACTCTGGATCAACGGGCCAAGGCCTTACTGCAAAAACGAGTTCCAGGGGGTGAGTTAACTCAACACCAACTTAAAATGGCCCACGTGCCAAAAGGGGCAACATTAATTGAAAATCCAATCACCTATGCTCCAGGTTTTTACCTGAAAAATGTCTTTGTGCTTGCAGGAGTTCCACAAATCATGCAAGCTATGTTTGAAAATATCACCCCACAACTGCAAGGCGGGGCACCCTTTTACAACAAAACCCTACGCTGTTTGTTGGGAGAAAGCATCCTAGCCCCAGGCTTGGAAAGCATAAAACGACAGCACCCTAATGTAAGCATTGGCAGTTACCCGTTCTGGGGCGCCAACACGCACGGAGCTAGTATTGTTCTACGCTCGCAAAATGTTGAACAAATTGCTATTGCTGCCCTCAAGACAGAGAAACTTATACACAGTTTGGGTGGATCATTGATTGATGAATCGGTTGGTCAGTAGTAAGGCTTTTAGTTATCATTCTCCAGTTACTTAAGGACCGATCACTGTAACCATGGCAAAAACATCACACCTTCCTTTTGCTCTATTATGTCTAGTAGATGGGGGTGTTGTCAGTGCATAAGTGTGCTAACATTTTAGATGTTAGGTTAGAGCGTGAAGAGAGGAACAATGCTAAAAAGTATTCTTGTTGTTTTAGATGGGTCAAAGACCGCAGAGGCTGCAAAGGAATATGCCATTGCACTGGCAAAGGATAGCAAGACATGTCTGACCGGGGTTGGAGTGATTGACACCCCCTGGATTACGGCAGCGCAACCTGAACCTCTTGGAGGAGCTGCCTATAAAATCCACCGGGACGAAGTGGTTATTCAGCAAACCCATTCGCGCATCCAGGAAATGCTAACTGCGTTTCAAGCAATGTGCAAGGATAACAAAATCTCCTGCTACGGCTCAGAGCTAGAAGGGTTCCCTGCAACGGAAATTGAAAGTCTTTCTCAAGAACACGATTTAATTATCATCGGCAAAACAACCGATTTTCATTTTGATCTGGATTCTGAGTCTGACATCACGGTTAAGCACATTATCCGTGACAATCCGCGTCCCATGATCGTGGTCACCTCTTCAGAATTCAATGGTGATCAGGTTTTAATTGCCTACGACGGCAGCCTGCAAGCAGCACGCGCATTGCATATGTATCTCCTTTTAGGCCTAGCCCACGGCAAAAAGGTACATATCATTAGTATTGCCCGCCATCAAGCGGAAGCCAAATCCATAGTCGCCAGAGCTCAAAAAATGTGTGAGGTTCACGGGATTAATGTAACCTCTGAAGGAATTGTCTCACACCGTCCTCCTGAAGATATCATCAAAGCCAAAGCAACAGAAATCGAGGCCCACATGATTGTCATGGGTGCCTTTGGCCACCACGGTTTGCGGGAGATCTTCTTTGGATCTTGCACTGAGCACATGATGAAAGAATCTGAAATCCCGTTGTTTATTCATCATTAGCAGGAGATAGCCTCAGACCGCAATGGCACTAAAGTGACATTGGGTCATACCCACGGTGTTGTAAGTGCAGCCGCTCCCGCTGGACCAATAACCACTTGAAAAACAAAGAAAAAGATTTTTACTTTTCGTAAACTTTCTTGCTGTTTTCTTGTTATTTGTCAGTTACTTACGTATTTTGATTGCATCACCTTACTACGGTCATTAGTTAACTATTTGAATTAAAAAGGAAATTTCAGAAAAAGTTTACGAAAACCTAAAAAAATATTACTTATTTATCAAAGGGTTATTGGTCCAGCGGGAGTGGCTGT